>JBBJOB010000174.1:0-4824 GCA_037721455.1 Solirubrobacteraceae bacterium
TGCATCTTCTG
The DNA here is from genome assembly GCA_037721455.1 of Solirubrobacteraceae bacterium. Lineage (GTDB taxonomy): Bacteria > Actinomycetota > Thermoleophilia > Solirubrobacterales > Solirubrobacteraceae > Siliceabacter. The sequence goes on from JBBJOB010000174.1 coordinate 12, forward strand.
CGGCTACTGCGAGGTCGCCTGCCCGTTCGACGCGATCACCATGGGCCAGGACTACGAGATGTCGGACTACTCGCGCTCGGACCTGATCTTCACCAAGGAGATGCTGCTCGCCGAACCCCTGGATCGCACCCCGCTGCGCGCCGAAGGGGAATAGGCTCCCGGGCCGCTCATGGCCGAGGTCCTGTTCTTCCTCGCGGCGATCGGCCTCGTCGGTGGTGCTGTCGGCGTGGTCGTCCTGCGTAACCCGTTTTACACCGTGCTCGCGCTCATCGTGCACCTTCTGTCGCTGGCCGCGCTGTTCCTGACGCTGCGCGCGGAGTTCATCGCCGCGGCGCAGGTCGTCGTCTACGCGGGGGCGGTGATGGTGCTCTACGTCTTCGTGGTCGCCTACGTCGGCGGCGGCGAGGCGGCCGTCGGGGCGGGGCAGGCCAGCGAGCTGCGGGTGCTCGCCGTCCTGTTCGCCGGCGCGCTTTTCGTGTGCCTGTGCATCGCCACGCTGGGGTCGGGCCTGCAGGCCATCGGCACCGAGGGCGCCGAGGTGGGCCCGGGCTACGGCACGCCCGAGCAGATCGGCGACCTGCTGCTCGGGCGCTTCCTGCTGCCCTTTGAGCTGGCCTCCTACCTGCTCCTGCTGGCCGCCGTGGGCGCCGTGGTGCTGGCCAGCCGCCGCCGTGGCGTGGGCGAGGGCGCCGAGCCGGTGATCAGCGTGGCCCAGCTCCTGCGCCCGCGGGGCACCGGGACGATGGCCGAGGCCGTGAGCGGCCTGCCCGCGGCCCAGGCCACCGGGGACCGCGACGAGCGCGCGGCGCGCGAGCGGGGCGATCAGGGCAAGGAGCGCGACGACGACGCCGACGACGACCGCCCGCGCGTTGACCCCGGGGCTTCTGACCGGGGCGGCTCGTAGCCCGTGGCCATCGAGTGGTATCTCGCGCTCTCGGCGCTGATCTTCGTCATCGGGGCCGGCGGCGTGCTCACGCGGCGCAACCCGCTGGTGATCCTCCTCTGCGTCGAGCTGATGCTCAACGCGGGCAACCTGGCCCTCGTGGCCTTCAACCGCATGCACGGGGGCGGCGACGGCCAGATCTTCGCGCTCATGGTCATGGTCGTCGCGGCCTGCGAGGTCGTCATCGGCCTGGGCATCATCGTCGCGCTGTATCGGCGCCACCTGCCCATCGACGTCGACGAGATGCGCGAGCTGCAGGGATGAGCGCCCGATGAGCGCCACCACGTGGGCCTGGCTGGCCCTCGCCCTGCCCCTGGCCGGCGCGATCGTCACCGCGCTGGGCTTTCGGTTCTGGCGGGGCCGGGCGGCCGGCTACGTGGGGACGGCCGCGTTGTTCGGATCCTTCGCCTGCGCCGTCGGCGCCTTCCTCGCCCTGCAGGGCGAGCCCGCCGAGGGCCGCCAGCTCGTCTCCGCGCTGTGGGACTACGCGGCGACCGCCGGCCTGGACGCGCAGGTCTCCATCCTCGTCGACCCGCTGTCGATCCTGATGCTGCTGGTGGTCACCGGCGTGTCGGCCCTGATCCACCTCTACGCGGTGGCCTACATGGGCGGCGACCGCGGCTACACGCGCTTCTTCAGCTACCTCAACTTCTTCGTCTTCTCGATGGTGCTGCTCGTCCTGGCGGGCAACTTCCTCGTGCTGATCATCGGCTGGGCGTTCGTCGGCGCCGCCTCCTACCTGCTGATCAGCTTCTGGTACCGCCGGGCCACCGCGACCGCCGCGGGGATCAAGGCCTTCGTCATCAACGTGCTGGGCGACGTCGGGCTGGTGCTGGGCGCCTACTTCCTCTTCCGCGGCACCGGGACACTGGACTTCCTCACCACCTTCGAGCGCGCCCCGGAGGTCTTCACGGAGAACGACGGGGAGCTGGTGGCCGGCTGCATCCTGCTGCTGGTCGGCGCCTTCGCCAAGTCGGCCCAGGTGCCGCTGCACACCTGGCTGCCCGACGCGATGGAGGGCCCCACGCCGGTCTCCGCGCTCATCCACGCGGCGACGATGGTCACCGCGGGCGTCTACCTCATCGCCCGCATGCATCCCCTCTTCGAGCTGGCTCCCACGGCGGGCACGGTCGGGGCGATCATCGGTTGCGCGACGCTGCTCATCGCGGCGACGACCGCGATGGCCCAGACCGACCTCAAGCGGGTCATCGCCTACTCGACCATGTCCCAGATCGGCTACATGGTCATGGCCGTCAGCGCGGGCGCCTACGTCGCGGGCCTGTTTCACCTCATGACCCACGCCTTCTTCAAGGCGCTGCTCTTCATGGCCGCGGGCTCGGTCATCGCGGCCATGGCCGGGAATCAGAACATGGACCAGATGGGCGGCTTCCGCCGCGCGATGCCCTTCACGTTCGGCTGCTTCGTGGTCGGCGGCCTGGCCCTGGCCGGCGTGCCGCCGTTCTCGGGGTTCTTCTCCAAGGACGAGATCCTGGCCTACACCGCCGAGCGCGGCGGGATCTTCCTCGTGCTGGTGGCGGTGGGCTACGTGGCCGCGTTCCTGACCGCCGTCTACACGTTTCGGATGATCTTCCGCACGTTCCTGGGCGAGCCGGTGCCCGAGGCGCGCGAGCTGGAGCAGGGGCACCTGTACCACCCCGAGAACCCGACCAACCCGGCCAGCGGGGAGATCGAGGACACCGAGGTGGGCTTCCCGGGGCCCGAGCACCACGTGGCCGAGCAGTCGCCGCCGATGAAGGTGGCAATGGGCACGCTGGCGCTGCTGGCCATCGTCGGCGGCTTCCTGCAGATCCCCACCGTGACCCACCTGCTCGACGACTTCCTGGAGCCGACCTTCGCCGAGTCCATCTACTTCGAGGCGCTGTCGCCCTCCGACGCCGCGACCTTCGTCGGGCTGGGCCTGGGCGCGCTGATCGCGCTGGCCGGCATCGCCACCGCCTGGCTGGTGTGGGTGCGCGAGCCGGGCACGGCGGCGAAGGTGCGCCAGCGCCTGCGCCCCGCCTACGCGCTGTTCGTCAACAAGTGGTGGTTCGACGAGCTGATCGGCGCGGTGATCGTGCGGCCCGCGCGGTGGCTGGGCTCGTTCGCGCTGACCGCCTTCGAGCGCCTCTTCGTGCAGGGCACGCTGGTGGGCGGCACGTCGGGGATCGTGCGCGCCGGCTCGGCCGCGGTGCGCGCCGCGCAGAGCGGCTTCCTGCGCTTCTACGTGGCCCTGTTCCTGGGCGGCATGGTCGCCCTCACGATCTGGTTCCTGTTGCAGGCATGACGAGAGCGTGAGCGCGTGACCATCCACCTCTCCCTCCTGCTTTGGCTGCCGCTGGTCTTCGGGCTCGTCGCGCTGGTCGTCCCGCAGCGCGCGAGCGGGAAAGTGGTGCTGCTGGGCGCGCTGCTCACGCTGGCCTACGCCGTCGAGGCGCTGCTCCAGTTCGACGGCGGCGGCGGGCTGCAGTTCGTCACCGACGAGACGTGGATCGCCGACCTGGGCATCTCCTACAAGCTCGGCGTCGACGGGCTCAACCTCTTCCTCGTGTTGCTCACCACGCTGCTGTGGGTGGTCTGCACGCTGTGGGCCGACCTGCGGGGCGAGTGGCGCGAGCGCCGCCAGCTCTTCCTCTGGCTGGCCCTGGCCGAGACGGCCGTGCTGGGCGCGCTGCTGGCCCAGGACCTCGCCCTGTTCGTCCTGTTCTTCGACCTCATGCTGGTGCCGTTCTTCTTCCTGACCGGCATCTGGGGCGGCGCCGACCGAGTGGCCGCCACGGTCAAGCTGGTCATCTACACGCTGGTGGGCTCGTTGCTCATGCTGGTCGCGGCGGTGGCCACCGGGGTGCTGGTCAGCGTTCAGTCGGGGGACGCGCTGACCTTCGAGCTGACCGCGCTGGTGGACAACGGACTGGCCGAGGGCCAGCAGCAGTGGATCTTCCTGTGCTTCGCCGCGGCCTTCCTGGTCAAGATGCCCGCCTTCCCGCTGCACGGCTGGATGCCCGACGGCTACCGCGCCATGCCCCTCCCGGTGCTGGCGCTGTTCAGCGCCGTGCTGAGCAAGGTGGCCGCCTACGGCTTCCTAAAGATCGTGCTGCCACTGTTCCCCGACGCGTCAGTGGACTTCCAGGAGCTCATGCTGCTCGTCGGCCTGGCCTCGATCCTCTACGGGTCGGTCATGGCCTTCACCACCACGAACGTGCGCCTGGTGCTCGGCTACTCCTCGGTGGCCCAGTTGGGCTTCATCGTCATGGGCGTCTTCGCTTTGAACGAGGCGGGGGCGCAGGGGGCGATTCTGCAGTCGGTCAACCACGGGCTCGTGGTCGCGCCGGCCTTCTTCGCCGTCGCGCTGCTCAGCGCGCGGTCGGGCGGCTCGGAGGACCTGCGCGACATGGGCGGCCTGGCCTTCCGCGCGCCCGTGCTCGCCGCGCTGTTCCTCATCGTCGCGCTGGCCACGCTGGCCATGCCCGGCTCGGCCAACTTCGTGGGCGAGTTCTACATCCTGCTCGGGGTGTTCCAGAGCTCCGAGGTGTTCGCCTTCGTGGCCGCCGCCGGCGTCGTGCTGGCCGCCGTCTACATGCTGCGCGCCTTCATCCGCTCGATGCACGACCGGGTCGGCCCGCGGGCGACCTCGCAGGAGCTCACGTTGCTCGACGGGGTGGTGTTGGTCCCGCTGGTGAGCGTGATCCTCGCGCTGGCGCTGTACCCGCAGTTCGCGCTCTCGCGCGGCGAGGAGGGCATCAACGCGTCGCTGGTGCCCACGCGGGCGGCCGAGGAGCGTGTCACGCTGGAGCGCGAGCTCGAGCGCCTCGAGGCGGAGGGCGGCGATGCGCCCGTGCCGCTGCCCCAGGGCGCGCCGCCGCAGGGTGGCGC
>JBBJOB010000175.1:0-4785 GCA_037721455.1 Solirubrobacteraceae bacterium
CGATGCAGGCCCTGACCCTCGACGTGATCCTGCTCGCCGTCTTCGGCGTGCAGCACGACGGCAGGCGCGCCGACCTGCACCGCGCGATCCGCGCGATGCTCGAGCCGATGGGCACACGGCGCGACATCGCGCTGATGATGCTCAGCGGCGGGCGCATCGGCGCGACGGCCGCTCGAGGCGCGTTCGTGGCGCGCCGTAAGGCCGTCGACGCCCTCATCCACGCCGAGATCGCCGCCCACCGTGCGGCGGGCGACCTTGACGAGCGCACCGACGTGCTCTCCATGCTCCTGCTCGCCCGGGACGAGCAGGGCGCCGCGCTGACCGACGACGAGCTGCGCGACGAGCTCGTGACGCTGCTGGTGGCCGGCCACGAGACCACCGCCACCGCGCTGGCCTGGGCCTTCGAGCGGCTGCTGGCCAATCCGTTGACGCTGGAGGCGCTGCGTGGGGCGCTCGACGTGGACGATCGCTCCTACCTCGACGCCGTGGTCAAGGAGACGCTGCGCGCCCGCCCGATCATCGCCGGCATCGGGCGACGTGTGCGCGGCGAGGCCCAGCAGGTGGGTCCGTTTCGCGTCGAGCCGGGCGCCGAGATCAACCCGTCGCTGGGCGGCATCCACCGCCGCCCCGACCACTACCCCCAGCCGAGCGAGTTCCGCCCCGAGCGCTTCCTGGGCGACGACGTCCCCGACGGCTCAGCCTGGGTGCCCTTCGGCGGAGGCACGCGCCGCTGCCCGGGAGCGAGCTTCGCGACGTTCGAGATGGCCATCATCATCGCTCGCGTGCTCGAGCGCACCACGCTGCAGCCCGCCGGGAAGCGCCCTGAGCGCCCGATCCGCAAGGGCGTGACGTTCGTTCCCCGCGACGGGGTGCGGGTGCGCCTCGCGGAGGCGCCTGCGCGTCCGCGAGGCGGCGGATCGAACCAGGCGCACGCGGCTGGCCAGCACGCCGCGCAGGGCGGCCTTTAGCGCCCTTCTGAGCGCCCGCTCAGATCAGTTGTCGCTGCCCAGGCGGTCCCAGAGGTACAGCTCCACGCACTCCTGGGCCAGTGCCTCGCAGCGCGCGCGGGACAGCCGCGGGAGCACGGTCTCCATGGCCTGCTCCTCGGCCACGCCGGCGTCGAAGGCCTCGTCCCCGCGGAAGCCGGCCGCGATCTTGAGTGCCTCGCGGCGGTGCTCGCCCAGCGAGGGGAACACGCCGACGAGAAAGGCGCGGTTGGCCACGGGCTGACCGACCTCCAGCGACGCGTGCCAGGCGGCGAGCATCGAGAGGTCGTGCTCGTCGAGGTCGTCGATCGCCTTCTGGTAGTGCAGCGTGAGCTGGGCCTCGGGGATCTCGTCCACCCAGGCACGCACGACCTCGCCCAGCAGCTGACGGCGGGCCTCGCGTCCGACGGACTCCGCGATCACGCGGATGGCGTCCTGGGGCTCGATGAAGCAGAGGGGCACTAGGCGTCGCTCCGGTTCGCTCGTGAGTTCATCGGGTCGCGCAGCACCGTACGACCCTGACCGGACGGCACGACTGTGCCGGCCCTCCCGGCTCAGGCGGCCGCGCCGCCCTCGCCGGCAGCGCCGAGCGCGACCCGGGCTCGGCGCCCGGCCCGGCGGCGGCGGATGGCGCGGGCCGCGAGCCCGTAACGCGGGCCGGCCAGGAGGGCGAGGACGAAGCAGCCCGCCGCCACGACGCCCATCATGCCGGCGATCGAGGCGTCGGCGGCGCTGGCGAAGGAGAGGCCCCCGATCGCGCTGACCCAGCCGATGGCGACGGTGATGGCGATCATCGCGGTCAGGCGGTCGGTGAGCAGATGGGCCGCGGCCGCAGGGACGATGAGCAGGGCGACCACGAGGATGGCCCCCACCGACTCGAAGGAGATGACCGCGGTGATGGCCACGGCCACCAGCAGCATCCGCGACAGGCGGGCGGGCGAGACGTCCACGGCCTGCGCGTACTGCGGGTCGAAGCTCGTCGTCTTCAGCTTGCGCCACAGCAGCGCCACGAAGGCCAGGTTGGCCACAACCGCCGCGCCACCGAGCACGACCGTGCGCGGCAGCTCCGCGCCCAGCACGTCGAGCGACAGGAAGGGAGCGAAGGCGATCTCCCCGTAGATCGTCGAGTCGAGGTCGAGATGCACGCCGGTGGCGTAGGTGCTGATCCCGATGACCCCCAGCGCGAACAGGGCCGGGAAGACCAGCGCGATCGCCGCGTCCCACTTGACCAGGCCGGTGCTGCGCAGCGCGTCGATGCCCAGCACGCAGATGATCCCGAAGACCGCCGCGCCCGCGACGATGGGCAGCGGGGCGCGGGTCTGGAAGATCAGGTAGGCCACCACGATCCCCGGCAGGACGGCGTGGGCGACCGCGTCGCTCATGAGGGCGTTGCGCCGCAGCACGAGGAAGGGGCCGAGCAGTCCGCACGCCGTGGCCGTGAGCCCGGCGGTGAGGAGGATGACGAGGTCGCTGCTCATGCGCCGGCCTGTGCGGAAGCGAGGATGACGAGGTCGCTGCTCACGAGCGGGCCTCCGCGGCAAGTGCTCTCAGCCGGTCGGCGTGTTCGTCGCCCAGGCTGGCGCGCAGGTCGCGCGGGTCGGGCTCGCGCGCGTCGGGCAGCTCCAGGCGCCAGCCATGCTCGAGCCACGCGGACCACAGGTCGCGACGCTCGAGCACCGCGTGCACGCTCGCCGCGCCGCTCTCGCTGAGATAGATCCGCTCGCCGTCGCGGGCCAGTGCTCCGGTGCGCTCCAGGTCACGCAGGGCACGGCGCAGCGCGCGGCGCGGGCGCCCGCTGGCCAGCGCCAGCTCGCGCTGGGTGGGCGGCGGGCCGCCGTGCAGCGCGGTCTCCAGATCGATCAGCACTCCCTCCACGAGCAGCCGGCGGCGGTCGCGCGCCAGCTTGCGCGCGCGCCACAGCACGCCGCGCCCCGGAGCGAGCAGCAGGCAAGCCAGCACCACGAGGAAGCCGACGAGCACGATGACCGGGCCCGTGGGCAGCCCCGACTGAGCCGACAGGAGGGCTCCGGTCACGCCCACCGTCGCGCCGATCAGCCCCGCGAGCACCAGCACGCCGGCCAGTCGGCCGGTGAGCTGGCGCGCCGCCGCCGCGGGCACGACGAGCATGGCGACCATGAGGATCGCCCCCACGGTGCGCACCCCGATAACGATGGCCACCACCAGCAGCGCGGTCATGACGACCTCCAGGGCGCGGACCGGCAGGCCGCCTGCGGCGGCGTGGTCGGCGTCGAACAGCGTCGCCTTGAGGGGACGGAACAGCGCGGCCACCACGGCCAGGGCCCCGAGGCCCAGCGCGGCCATGATCGTCACGTCGCGCTCCACCAGGCCCGCCGCCTGGCCGAAGAGGTAGCTCTCCAGCCCGGCCTGCCCCGACTCGTTGAGGCTGCCGATGTAGGTCAGCAGCACGATGCCCAGGGCGAAGAAGCTCGACAGCATCACGCCGATGGCGGCGTCGGGCCGCGTGCGCCCGCTGCGCTCCAGCCCGACGACCAGCAGCGCCCCGATCAGGCCGAAGGCGCCGGCGCCGATGAGCAGCGTCGAGGCGTCCTTGGCGCCGGTGGCGATGAAGGCCACGCAGACCCCGGGCAGCGTCGCGTGGGCCAGCGCGTCGCCGACCAGCGTGCGCTGGCGCAGCACGGCCAGGGTGCCCAGCACGCCGGCGGTCAGGCCCAGCACGGCAGCACCCAGCGCGATGACCGAGACCGTGTAGGAGAAGGGCAGCGCGTCGATCAGCGGACCCATCGCAGCTCCTCGGCCTCGGCGCCGTCCTCCACAGCGTCGGTACCGTAGGCGCGGCGCAGCGTCTGCGGCACGATCACCTCGCTCACCGGGCCGCAGGCCACCGCGCGGACGTTGAGCACCAGCGCCCAGTCGAAGGAGGCGCGCACCGTGCCCAGGTCGTGGTGGACGACCACGATCGACCGGCCCTCGGCGCGCAGTTCGCGCAGGAGTTCCAGCAGGGTGGCCTCCGTGCGCGCGTCGATGCCCGCGAAGGGCTCGTCGAGCAGCATCACGGGCGCCTGGCGGGCCAGGGCACGCGCGATGAACACGCGCTGGCGCTGGCCGCCCGACAGCCGCCCGATCTGCCGGCGCGCGAAGGGGCCCATGCCCACCCGCTCGAGCGCGTCGTCGACGATGGCGCGGTCCTCGCCCGTGAGGCGGCGCAGCCAGCCACGCACGGGGTAGCGCCCCATCTCCACGACCTCGCGTACGGTGATCGGGAAGTCCCAGTCCACGGCGTCGCGCTGGGGCACGAAGGCCACCCGGTCCAGGGCCGCCCGTGCCGGGTGCCCCTGGACCAGGGCCTGGCCGGCGTCCGCGGGGATGAGGCCGAGCGCGGCGCGCAGCAGCGTCGACTTGCCCGCCCCGTTGGGGCCGACGATGGCCGAGAGGGCCCCGGTGGGAAAGCTGGCGTCGACGTCCCACAGCACGGGCCGCGTCTCGTAGGAGACGGTGAGCCGGCGAACCTCCAGGGCGGGCGCGCCGCCGCCGCTGTGCAATGGGACCTCGTCGGCGCTCACGACAGACCGTCGGCGATCAGGTCGATGTTCTGGCGCAGGGCGCCGATGTAGGTGCCTCCGGGCGAGCCCCTGTCGCCGGCGTTGTCGCCGAAGAGCTCGCCGCCGATCTCGACGGGCTGGCCCTGCTGCGCCGCGGCGGCGATCACGGCCTCGATCGTGCGCCGCGGCACGCTGGACTCCACGAACACGGCGTCGAGATCGCGCTCCGCGATGACACGCGCGACGCGCTCGATGTCCCCGGGGGTGGCCTCATCCTG
>JBBJOB010000014.1:0-17095 GCA_037721455.1 Solirubrobacteraceae bacterium
CGGGCCAAGCTCCCGCCTGTTCGCTACCGATGCAGTTCGCCGAGATCACCGGACGTCCCCGGCAACCGCTCCTGTTCCTCAATGCTGCCGTTCGCCTGGCCCGACCGCGAGAGATCGGGGGATCCAGGCTGAGACCTACTCCAGCGTCGCGGTGTACGCGGCTACGTCCATTAGGCCCTCGGTCTCGGAGGCGTCGGACATGCGGATGCGCACCATCCAGCCCTCGCCGTAGGGGTCGTCGTTGATGGTCTCGGGGCTATCGCCCAGCGCCTCGTTGACCTCGATGATCTCGCCCGACATCGGGGCGATGACGTCGGAGACGGCCTTGACCGACTCGACCTCGGCGTAGGACTCGCCCTTGGTGATGGTCGTTCCGACGTCGGGCGGGTCGAAGAAGACGACCTCGCCGAGAGCGTCCTGTGCGTACCAGGTGATGCCCAGCGTGGCGGTGTCCCCGTCGACGCGCGCCCAGTCGTGCTCGGCGTGGTAGAGCAGGTCGTCGGGATAGGTGGCCTCAGCCATGCGTCTCCTCATCGTCTGGATCTCGGCGGTAGAGGGGCTTCTGTGCGACCACGGCGCTGCGCGCCCGGCCGCGGACGTCGATCTGCAGCTCGGTGCCCACGGCGGCGCGCTGCGTGGGCACGTAGGCCATGCCGATGCCCACGTCGAGGCTGGGCGAGAGGGTGCCGCTGGTGACCTCGCCGCCGCCCTCGACCGGGTTGCCCTGGCGGGCGATGCCGCGGCCGGTCAGGCGGAAGGGGGCCAGGCGTTGCGCCGGGCCCGCCTCGCGCGCGGCGTGCACGGCCTGCGCGCCGATGAACCCGGTGACCTCCTTGCACGCCCAGCCCAGGCCCGCCTCGATCGGCCCGCGCTCCTCCGTCAGGTCGTTGCCGTACAGGTGGAAGCAGACCTCCAGGCGCAGCGTGTCGCGCGCGGCCAGCCCCGCCGGGGCGGCGCCGCGATGCACGATCTCGTCCCACAGCGCGACGGCGTCATCGGGGTCGGCCAGCAGCTCCACGCCGTCCTCGCCCGTGTAGCCCGTCCCGCACACCAGGACGGAGTGCCCGCCCAGCACGCGCCGCGTCGTGTGCATGCGGGCCGGCAGGGGCGCGTCGGCCATGGCCTGCACGATCTCGCGGGCGCCGGGACCCTGGACCGCGAGCATCGCGTAGCGGTCGTGGGCGTCGACGACCTCGGTTCCTTCGGCGCCCTGGGCATGATGGCGGAACCACGCAAGGTCCTTGTCGTGATTGGCCGCATTGGTCACCGTTAGGTAGTGGTCGGGGGCAAGGCGGTAGGTGAACAGGTCGTCCAGGACCCCGCCGCCCTCGTGGCACAGCAGCGAATACTGGGCGCCGCCCACGGCGAGGGCGTCGACGTCGTTGGACAGCAGGCGCTGGAGCAGGTCCCGCGCGCCGGGGCCGCTGGTCTCGATCTGGCCCATGTGGGAGACGTCGAAGACGCCGGCAGCGCCGCGCACGGCGAGGTGCTCGGCGCGAATGCCCGCCGGGTAGTGCACCGGCATCTCCCACCCGGCGAAGGGCACGACCTTCGCCCCGGCCGCCTGGTGGCAGTCGAAGAGGGGAGTGCGTCGAAGGGTGCCGGAGGGCGACACCGCGCCCACGCTACCTCCTTCAGCGCTCAGACATACGCCGGCGCGTGCGCGCCCGTCTCGACCAGTCCAACCTCCTCGAGCGGCACCGGACGCCCGATGTAGTACCCCTGGGCGTAGTCGATGCCGTGCTCGCGCAGCATGGCCAGGGTCTGCTCGTCGCCCACGAACTCGGCCACCGTGCGCTTTCCCAGCTCGCGCGCCATGTCGGCCACCGCACGAACCACGAGCTGGTTGGTGCGGTCGCCGGCCAGGTCGGCGATGAACTCGCCGTCGATCTTGACCAGGTCGAAGTCCAGGTGCTTGAGCGAGGCGAAGGAGGCGAAGCCCGCGCCGAAGTCGTCCAGCGCCAGCTCGCAGCCCAGCGCGCCGACGCGGGCGGCGAAGCGCTGGGCGTCCTCGAGGTTGTCGATCGCGGCGGTCTCGGTGATCTCGAGGACCAGGCCGCGGGCGTCGGCTCCCGTGTTGGCCAGCTCCCGCTCGATGACCGCCGTCAGACGCGGGTCGACGACCGACCGGGCCGACAGGTTGACGGCCAGGCTGGTGTCGGCGCCCGCGCGCTGCTGTGCGGCCAGCAGGGCGATGGCACGGCGCACGACCCAGCAGTCGATGTCGAGCACCAGCCCGAAGCGCTCGGCGATCGGCAGGAAGCTCCCCGGGGCCACCAGCGTGCCGCCGGTCTCCTGCATGCGCACGAGCAGTTCGAAGCACGGACGCTCGTCGGCGCCGTTGAGCGAGAGGACCGGCTGCGCGTGGAGCACGAAGCGGTCCTCGTCCAGCGCGCGGCGGATGCGCTCCGCCCAGTCCAGACGGTCCTCCATGCTGGTGTGGCGCGTGCGGCGATGGTCGTAGACGGCCACCTGGTCGCGCCCCTCCTCCTTGGCGTCGTACATCGCGATGTCGGCGGCCATGAGCACGTCCTGGGCCGTCGTCTCGGTGTGAGGCTCGACGAGCGCGATGCCGATGCTGGCCGTGACCCGGCGGGGTAGGCCGGCGCCGGCCTCACTGCGCAGCGAGGCCAGCAGCGCCTCGGCCACCCGCAGCGCGTCGGCCGCCGAGGCCTCCGGGAGCAGCACCGCGAACTCGTCGCCGCCCAGGCGGGCCACGACGTCGCTGTGGCGCAGGCGGCGGCTCAACAGATCGGCCACGCGCACGATGAGCTCGTCACCGGCAGCATGGCCCAGCGAGTCGTTGACGAACTTGAAGTTGTCGAGGTCCAGGGCCAGGAGGGCGGCCCGCGCGCCGTAGCGCTGCGTCCGGGCGATCTGGGCGACGAGCTCCTCCTCGAAGCGCCGGCGGTTGAGCAGGCCGGTCAGCGGCTCGCGGTTGACCAGGCGCTCGAGCTCGGCCTCGTGGCGCTTGTGCTCGGTGATGTCGGCCAGCACGGTCACCCACAGGGTCCCGTGCTCGGAGTGCTCGAAGGTCGACACGTTGGCCCGGCACCACACCGGCGTGCCGGCGCTGGTCACGCAGGGAACCTCGCCGCGCCAGTCCCCGTCGGGCGGCAGTCCGCCCAGGAGGCGGGCGCTTCGCCCGTCCAGCTCACTCGTGCCGTAGCCCAGCATGCGCTCGAGGGCCGGGTTGGCGTAGAGGATCGTGCCCGCCCGCGGGTCGAGCAGGCAGACGCCCTCGGCCATCGTGGTGGTGATCAGGCCCATGAGTGCTAGGCGCTCCTCGGCCGCGCGGCCGTCTTCGGCCAGCCAGGCGCGGCGCAGCGCGTGGCCGGTGCTGGTGGCCACGGCCTCCATGAGGGCAAGCTCGGGCTCGTCGTAGGGCACCTCGCTCAGGCGTCCCACGGCCAGCAGCGCCCGGCCCTCCTGCGCCGCGAAGGGCGCCACTGCGAGCACGCCCAGGCCCAGCTCGGCCAGCTCGGGCGGCACCTCGGTGGTGGACCGCTCCCCCGTGTGGACGCCCGCCGCGTGGCGATCCAGCGCCCCCGCACACGGCCCCTCGCCGACCAGGGCGGCACGCTGGGCGGTGTCGAGGCCCACGGCCCCGGCCACGCACGGCTCGCCGCCGGGACGCACCACCAGCACGCAGGCCACCTCGGCCTCCAGCGCCTCGCAGATCTCGCGGCTGACGACCTCGCACAGCTCCTCCTCACCGGCGGCCTCGTTGACCAGCGCGACGATCTCGGCGCGGCGGGAGGCCTCGACGAAGCGGCGGTGCAGGAGGTCCGCGCCGGCACCCGCGTGATGCTCAGGCGAGGGCTGCGACCACGACGGCATGGTTGCGATCCCCCCTCGCCCCGCGCACGCGGCCGATCTCCCCGCGCGTGTAGAGGCCCGCCAGCGGCGGGGGCTGGGGTCCGAAGGCGCCGGCGAGCGCCCCGACCTCGGCGTTCAGCGCGGCGCCCGCGCCGCCCAGCGCGTGGCGGCGCCCGCCACAGTCGAAGACCAGCGCCGCCCGCGGACGCGCGCCCAACTGCTCCACGGCCTCCGCGGCGGCGGTACGAGCGCTGGCGACGATCGTCGCGGCGGTCTGCTCGGCGAACTGGATGGGAGCGTTCGGCGGCACGCGCGTGGCGCAGCGTAGCCCGCCGTCGGGCGTGCGGCCCAGCACGTGACGCAGGCGCACGTCGCCGCGCAGCTCGAGCTGGCCGAGCGGGTGGACGGCGGCCAGGCGCTCGAAGGTCGCGTCGTCCATCCTCGTGCCGGCCAGGCCCAGGCGCTCCAGGTACACCTGCTCGGCGGGGAACCCATCCAGACGGTGGATGACCGCCCCCTCCACGCGCGTGACGATCGACGGGCCGGGGCGCGGCCGGCAGCCGTGGGCGATGCCCACCCCGGCGGGAGAGGGGGTGGCCAGCGCGACGGCCACGACGGCGTCGCGCAGCGCCCGGCCACCGGCGAGCTGCGCCGGGTCGTCACCGCCCGCGCCGCCGCCCACGAGCGGCACGTGCGGGCCCGACACGTCGTAGGCGCCGGCCACGACGTCGCCCTGGTCGCCCGAGGCGGTGTCCACGAAGAGCATCAGCAGGGCCGCCCGGCGGCCGCCCAGGCCGGCCAGGGCGTCGGCCGTCGCGGTTCGCGCGGCAGCGCGCAGGTCGCTCGAGGCCCGCTCCACGGTCCCGCTGCCCACGCCGGTCGCAGCGTCGAGAGCGAGGGCGACGCAGCCGTCGTCGGCTGGTCCGCGAGCGCCGATGGCCGACGCTCCGGTCATGCCCACCAAGCAGGTGTCGCCCGCGGCGCATGCGGCCTGCTCGGCAACGTCGTCGGCGGCCAGCGCGCCGCCCGCGAAGGTCAGGACGAGTGCGGGCGGGCGACCCTCCAGCCCCCTGACCGCCTGCTGTACCGCGTCGTGCGCCCCTTGGGCGCCACATCCCTCGCCGGCCCCCGCACCCAGGCCCGGGTTCCCCGCCCGCTGTGCCCGGTCGCGCGGTCCGCGGACCGGGCTGCCCGTGAACGTGATCGCCCCTGTGGTCATCGCGGTCTCATCGGCACGTTGCGGCCGCGCCTTGAGCCCTCGGCCTCCGACAGGTGTCCAGATCCTCACGGAAACGCTCAAGTCCGCCGATCTGCCGTCCATGAGGAAGATCCTGCTTGCGAGCCTGGCCTGCGCCACCGCCCTCGCGCTCTCCACCGCCGCCCACGCCGAGGAACCGCCGCTGGTCAACTGGAGCGCCCTGCTGCCGGGCCTGTCCAGCGGCTACGAGCCCAGCGACGCCAACGACTGCAAGGCCGGTCGCATCCAGTGCGTCGACGCGGTCATCCGCGAGATGACGCGCCGCTTCGACGGGCAGGCCGAGACCTGCGACCACGACGCCATCTTCGCGCTGTCCTACCTGCGCACCACCGAGGAGTACCGCCGGGCCGCCGCGACGCCCGGCTTCTTCGAGGATCCGGGGTTCGTCAACCACGAGGACGCGGTCTTTGCGCGCTACTACTTCGACGCCTACGACGCGTGGGAGCGTGGGGACAGCGACGAGGTCCCGCCCGCGTGGCGCACGGCTCTGCGCGCGGCCGACGACCGCGCCGTGTCGGCCACGGGGAACATGCTGCTGGGCATCAACGCCCACATCCAGCGTGACCTGCCCTTCGTGCTGGCCGAGATCGGCCTGGTCAAGCCCGACGGCTCGACGCGCAAGACCGATCACGACAAGGTCAACGCGTTCCTCAACAAGGTCTCCGACGACCTGATCCCCGAGATCGCGCGCCGTTTCGACCCGACCGTCGACGACGGTGACCTCCCCACCTGGATCGACGAGCTCGCGACCTTCCAGGCCGTCCCCGCGTGGCGCGAGACCGCCTGGCGCAACGCCGAGGCGCTGGTCAACGCCCCGACGCCGGCCGCCCGGGCGCTGGTCGAGGACAAGATCGAGACCTACGCCGACTCCCAGGCCAAGCTCATCCGCAGCGCCACGGCCTACCCGCCGCTTGCCGACCTCCTCGGTCGCGGCACCCGGGTCCGCGACGCGTACTGCGCTGACAACTGGCAGGAGTAGCGGGCCCACGGGTCAGACCAGGGCGACCGGCCGCACCGGCGAGCCGGTCGCCCCCCGCATCTTCAGCGGCAGGCAGAGGAAGGCGAACTCGCCGACGCCGTCGGCGGCCAGCTCCTCGAGCGCGAGGTTCTCGACGATGTGCACGCCCGCCCGGCAGATCAGGTGAACGTGCCCCGGGAGCGTGCAGTCGAGCTGAGGATCGCGGTGGCCGGGGAGGTCCCACGCCATGGTGTCCGAGCCGACCACTAGTGGCGCCTGTGCGGCGAGCCAGGCCGAGGCCTCGCCGGCGATCCCCGGCCCGGCCTCGTAGCGGGCGCGCTCGTGGAAGTGGGCGCCGTTGCCGGTGCGCACGAGCACGGCGTCCCCCGGACGCAGCTCCAGGCCGCGAGCCTCCAGCGCTCGCTGCAGCAGGTCCGAGCCGATCAGCGTTGGGACCGTCGCTCCGTCGTCCAGCACGGCGGGGACGTCCAGCAGGACCCCGCGGGCCCGCAGCGGCTCGATGGACGCCGCGTCGAGATGGGTCACGCCGGTGGGGCCCTGGATCGTGGCGTCGACCCGCGTGCCGTCGCAGAGGCGGCCGTCCTCGGCCTGATGGCACAGCGCGTCGATGTGCGTGCCGGAGTGCTCGGCGGTGACGATGAGGCCCGACGCCGAGGTGCGGGCCTCGCCCAGCCCGGCCTCGTGGCGGCGGTGCAGGAACAGCATGAACCCTGGCTCGTGGGCCGGAAAGGTCGGCGCGCCCGCGTAGCGCGGCTGCTCGAGGTCGTAGACGCGGGCGTCGAGAAGGGCGTCGAGCAGCCCGGCGCGCATGCGTGAGAGTGTAGGTGCCGGCCACGGGCGAGAGCACGGCGAGAGAGGGGCGACAACAAGTGCGCAGCGAAGACTGCATCGTCTACAGCGACGGCCTGCGGCTGGGGGCCGCGCTGCACCTGCCCGACGACCACGATGAGACCACCCGGCTACCGCTGGTGATCCCGTGCTCCGGCTTCACCGGCCTGCGTCACATCCACCCGGCACGCTTCGCGCGCGCCCTGACCTCGCGTGGGTACGCCTGCTTCGCCTTTGACTACCGCGGCTTCGCCGACAGCGAGGGCGTGCGCAACCGCGTCCTGCTCGGCGAGCAGGTGCGCGACATCCGCGCGGCGACCGCGTATGTCTCCGAGGACGAGCGCGTCGACCCTCAGCGCATCGTCCTGCTGGGCTGGGGCGTTGGCGCCGGCATCGTCATCGACGCGGCGTGGGCGATCCCCTACGTGCGGGGCCTCATCTCCATCAACGGCTTCTACAACGGCACGCGCTTCCAGGCCGCTCACCGCACGCCCTCCGAGCTGCGCGCCTTCATCGCCCGCGTCTGGCAGGCCCGCGCTCTGCGCGCCCGCACTGGGCAGCTCGACAGCGTCGACCCCTTCGACATCCATCCCCTCGACACGTCCTCGCGCTCCTACGTCGACTACTTCCTCAAGGCAGTGCGCGGCTACGACGCCGAGGGCTACGACCTCGACTTCGCCGAGTCGCTGCTGGCCTGGAATCCCGAGGCCCTGGCCTCGGAGTTCACCCTGCCGATCCTGATCGCCCACGGCGAGGAGAACGACCTGTACCCATACACGGAGGCGCTGAGCCTCTACCGCGCCTGGCGGGGCGAGAAGGCCCTGCACCGCATCCAGGGCGCGGGGCACACCGAGTGGATGCACGACGACAACGAGCACTTCCTCGGGCTCATGGACGCCATCTCAGCCTGGCTGGAGTCATACCTCTGAGCGCGCGGCGGCCGGCGACCGCGCAGCTCAGTTTGGACGCCGCCAGCGGATTCCAGAGAAGCATTGCGGGAGGCGGGAGCCCGGCATCGTGGATGGCTGAGTGGCTTTCCGGCCGGGGACAGTGCGCCAGCACGGCCCCGGCCAGGGAAGCCGCTCAGGCGCCGCGAGGGCGTGCTCCCGCCTACCGCAGGAAGGGCGGGATGTCGATCTCGTCGTCGGGGATCTCGAGCGAGTCGCGCTCGCGTTCCTCCATGCGCGGGGAGCGGTCGCGGCGACTGACGCGGTCGCGGGTCTCCTCGCGGGCGGTGCGGGGCCGGGCGCGGCCGTGGTCGAAGCCGGTGGCGATGACGGTCACCCGGACCTCGTCGCCCATGGCCTCGTCTATGACCGCGCCGAAGATGATGTTGGAGCTGGCGTCGGAGGCGCCCTGGACGATCTCGGCCGCCTCGTTGACCTCAAAGAGGCCCAGCTCGCGTCCGCCGGTGATATTGAGGAGGATCCCGGTGGCCCCCTCGACGGTGTCCTCGAGCAGCGGCGAGTTGATGGCCGCCTTGGCCGCCTCGGCCGCGCGGTTCTCGCCGTTGGACGAGCCTATGCCCATGAGGGCCGATCCGGCGTCGGTCATGATCGTGCGCACGTCGGCGAAGTCCAGGTTGATCAGGCCGGGGACCGTGATCAGGTCAGTGATGCCCTGAACGCCCTGACGCAGCACGTTGTCGGCCTCGCGGAAGGCCTCGAGCATCGTCGTGCGCCGCTCCACGATGGCCAGCAGCTTCTCGTTGGGAATGACGATGAGCGTGTCGACCACCTCGCGCAGGCGGGCGACGCCGTCCTCGGCCTGGCGGTTGCGCGTGGTGCCCTCGAACTCGAAGGGCTTGGTTACCACGCCGACGGTCAGCGCGCCGATCTCGTTCTTGGCGATCTCGGCGATGACCGGTGCGGCGCCGGTGCCGGTGCCCCCGCCCTCGCCCGCGGTGACGAAGACCATGTCGGCGCCCTTGAGCGCCTCCTTGATCTCGTCGCGCGACTCGGCCGCGGCGCCGAAGCCGGTGTCTGGGTTGGCCCCGGCGCCCAGACCCTGCGTGAGGTCGTGGCCGATGTTGAGCTTGATGTCGGCGTCGGACATCTGCAGTGCCTGCGCGTCGGTGTTGGCGGCGATGAACTCCACGCCGCGCAGGCCGGAGTCGACCATGCGGTTGACCGCGTTGGTGCCACCGCCGCCGACGCCGACGACCTTGATGACCGCGAGGTAGCTGCCTGCGCTGTCCATTGTTCTGTCCGAGCCTTAAGGGAGAGTTGAGAGTTTTGCGCCCACGAGCTGTGGACGCAGCAGAAGCACCGTAAACACGGCGCTTCGAGGTTGTCAATGCAGAGCCTACTCCCGCAACGAACGTTGCAGAAGGGCAAACTCTCGACCTGTGCAGGAGAGACGGCCTCAGACCGCCATAACCCTCTACTTGAGGCTTAGCCTATGGGATCAGGCGCCCAGCCTCACCGGTCGCGGCTCGCAGGCGCCCCGCGAGGTCGGCCGTGAGTGCCCCCGCGGGCAGCTCCCACCCCCAGTTGCCGCCCTCCACCCCCGGCCGGTTCATGCGCGCATCCGATCCGAGGCCGAGCACGTCCTGCACCTGGCTCATGGCCAGCCGCGCGGGTGATCGGTAGAGCAGGCGCAGCAGGCCCCACCACGGCTCGTCGCCGTCCAAGCCGGCCTCGCCCAGCGCCCGCAGGGCACCCGCTCGCACCACCGGGGTGGCGGACTCCCACCAGCCGCGCAGGGTGTCGGTGTCGTGGGTGGCGGTGTAGGCGGCGCTGTGCTCCTCGTGCCGGTCCATGCGATGGGGTCCGCGCGGGTCGTCGGGGTCGAAGGCGAACTGCAGGACGACCATGCCCGGCAGGCCCAGCTCGCGGCGCAAGCGGGTCACCGGGGGCGTGATCGCGCCCAGGTCCTCGGCCACCACCGGCAGGTCCCCCAGTTCGGCGATCGCAGCGTCGAAGACCGCCCGGCCGGGCCCGCGCTTCCACCCGCCCTGGCGCGCCGTCGGCGCGTCCTCGGGCACGGCCCAGTAGGCCACGAAGCCGCGGAAGTGGTCGATGCGCACAGCGTCGAACAGCTCGAAGGAGCGGCGCAGGCGCTCTATCCACCATCTGTAGCCACGCCGCTGCAGCGCGGGCCAGTCGTAGAGTGGGTTGCCCCAGTGCTGGCCGTCGGGGTTGAAGTCGTCAGGCGGCGCGCCGGCCACCGCCCCGCCGCGGAAGAGCTCCGGGTGGGCCAGGTGGTCGCTCGACCCCGGGGCCACATAGATGGGCACGTCTCCCAGCAGCCTCACCCCGCGCAGGCGCGTATGGGCGCGCAGGGCGCCCCATTCGCGGTCGAAGCGCACCTGGTCCGCCACCGCGCCCGGCCCGGCGAAGCGCTCCCAGTCGTCGACCCAGAAGCTTTGCCGGGCACGGAAGGCGGCGATCTCCTCGTCGCTGACGGGAGCCTGTGGCTCGGCCAGCAGTCCGGGCCAGGCAGCGAAGGCCGACGCGGACTTGTAGGGCGAGCGGTGCTCGTCGGGCGGGCCCAGCGGCAGCACCTGCCACCAGGACTGCCCCGCGTCGGCCAGCCAGTCCACGAAGGCGTGGGCCTGGGGCCCCAGCCGCCCGCCGGGCAGCGAGGTCACGTGGAGCTGCAGGCCGGCGGAGCGTGGGATGTTCACGGAGCGGCCGGGTCGGGCATGGCAGGGACCGTGCCCCCGCCCAAAGGCTCCCAACCTCCACCGCGGATCCAGATCGAGCGGCCCAGCCCGCTGGTCGACGGCGGGCGCCACCCGGTCAAGCGCACCGCGGGGGAGGTCGTGCGCGTGGGCGCGACTATCTTCCGTGACGGCCACGAGGCCCTGCGCGCCGTGGTGCGCCACCGCCCGCCGGGCGCCCGACGCGCCCACGAGCACCCCATGCGCCACGTCGACGCCCACATCGACGGCGACACCTGGACCGCCGACTTCGCCGTCGAGGACCTCGGGCGCCACAGCCTCACGATCGAGGCCTGGATCGAGCCCTTCGCGTCCTGGCGCGGGGAGGTGCGCCGCAAGCTGGACGCCGGCCAGCCCGACCTGCGCAGCGAGCTCTCCGAGGGCGCAGTCCTGCTGCGCGACGCCATCACGCGGACCAAGCCGGCCCCCGACCGCCGGCGCCTGGAGGCGACCCTCGCCGCGCTGGAGGACGAGACCCAAGCCCAGCCCGCCCGCGCCGCCGCCGCGCTCCAGCCCGCCGTGCTGGAGGTCGTCGAGCGCTTCTCCGCTCGGGAGGAGGCCACCGAGCTCGACGAGCCCTTCTTCCTGCAGGTCGACCGCGAGCGCGCGCGCGCCGGCGCCTGGTACGAGCTCTTCCCCCGTTCGTGGGGCGGCCTGCAGGGCGTCACCGAGCAGCTCCCGCGCCTGGCCGAGCTGGGCTTCGACGTCGTCTACCTGCCCCCCATCCACCCCATCGGACAGACCAACCGCAAGGGGCGCAACAACGCGCTGGTGGCCGATCCCGGCGACCCCGGGTCACCGTGGGCCATCGGGGACGCCGGCGGCGGCCATGACGCCGTCCATCCCGACCTGGGCACGCTGGAGGACGTCGACCGGCTCACCGCCCGAGCGGCGCAGCTGGGCATGGACGTCGCGCTGGACCTCGCCATAAATTGCTCGGCCGACCACCCGTGGCTGACCCAGCACCCCCAGTGGTTCCACAGCCGTCCCGACGGCACGCTGAAGTACGCGGAGAACCCGCCCAAGAAGTATCAGGACATCTACAACGTCAACTGGCAGACCGAGGACTGGAGGGCGCTGTGGGAGGAGCTGCGGCGCGTCGTCGTGCACTGGATCGACCACGGGGTGAAGATCTTCCGCGTCGACAACCCCCACACCAAGCCGCTGCCCTTCTGGGAGTGGCTCATCGCCGAGGTGCACGCCAGGCACCCCGACGTGATCTTCCTGGCCGAGGCCTTCACCCGGCAGGCCATGATGCACACGCTGGCCAAGGTCGGCTTCGACCAGTCATACACCTACTTCACCTGGAAGAACGGGCGCCACGAGCTCACCGAGTACGTGAACCTGCTGGCCCACAGCGAGATGGCCGAGGTCTACCGGCCCAACTTCTTCGTCAACACGCCCGACATCCTCCACGCCTACCTCCAGGAAGGGGGCCCGCCCGCCTTCGCGATCCGCCTCGTGCTGGCCGCCACCCTGAGCCCCACCTACGGGATCTACTCGGGCTTCGAGCGCTTCGAGAACATCCCGGTGCGCCCCGGCAGCGAGGAGTACCTGGACTCCGAGAAGTACCAGGAGCGCCAGCGGGCGCTGGACGGCCCCCTGCTGCCCCTGGTGCGCGCGCTCAACCAGGCGCGCCGCGCCCACCCCGCCCTCCAGCACCTGTCCAACGTCACCTTCCTGGAGACCCACAACGACGGGCTCATCGCCTTCCACAAGCGCACGGGCGAAGACACCGTGATCGTCGCGTGCACCCTGGACCCACACGTGGCCCAGGCGGGCGCATGCGTGATACCCGGCCATCTGGGCCTCCCGCCCGCCTTCGGCGTCCACGACCTCGTCGACGGGTCGCGCTACCAGTGGCACCTGGGCGACAACTTCGTGCGCCTGGAGCCCGGGCGCGTCGCCCACGTGCTGCACGTACAGTCGTGAGCGCCGAGCACCCCACCGCCGTCTGGCTGACCCAGCCGCGCAAGGCCGCCGCGCCGGCCCCCCTCAGCGACGCCTCCCCGACCCATTGGTTCGAGCGCGAGCCGCTTTGGTTCAAGCGCGCGATCTTCTACGAGATCCACCTGCGCGGCTTCTTCGACGGCGACGACGACGGCTCGGGAGACCTGCACGGCGTCATGGCCAAGCTCGACTACCTGCAGTGGCTGGGCATCGACTGCATCTGGCTGCTGCCCATGTTCCAGTCACCGCTGCGCGACGGCGGCTACGACATCGCGGACTTCTTCACCGTCCACCCCGACTACGGCACGATCGAGGACTTCTCGACCTTCCTGGAGGAGAGCCACAAGCGCGGCCTTCGCGTCATCGCCGACCTCGTCATGAACCACACCTCCTCCGAGCACCAGTGGTTCCAGGAGTCGCGCTCCGGCGGCCCCGACGGCCCCAAGCGCGACTGGTACGTATGGACCGACGACCCCACGCTGTACTCCGAGGCGCGGATCATCTTCACCGACACCGAGCCCTCCAACTGGACCTGGGACGACGAGGCCGGCGCCTACTACTGGCACCGCTTCTTCAGCCACCAGCCCGACCTCAACTACGAGAACCCAGAGGTACAGGAGGCGATGCTCGACGTCCTGCGCTTCTGGCTGGACCTGGGTATCGACGGCTTCCGCCTGGACGCCGTGCCCTACCTCTACGAGGCCGAGGGCACCAACGGCGAGAACCTTCCCGCCACCCACGCCTACCTCAAGCGCGTGCGCCGCGAGGTCGACGCCCGCTACCCCGACCGCGTGCTGCTGGCCGAGGCCAACCAGTGGCCCGAGGACGTCGTGGCGTACTTCGGCGAGGGCGACGAGTGCCATATGGCCTTCCACTTCCCGCTCATGCCGCGCATGTTCATGGCGCTGCGCCGCGAGGACGCGACGCCCATCCACGAGATCCTGGCGCTCACCCCCGACATCCCCGACAACTGCCAGTGGGGCCTGTTCCTGCGCAACCACGACGAGCTGACCCTCGAGATGGTCACCGACGAGGAGCGCGACTACATGTACGGGGAGTACGCCAAGGACCCGCGCATGAAGATCAACGTGGGCATCCGCCGCCGCCTGGCGCCGTTGCTGGACAACGGGCGCGACGAGATCGAGCTGCTCCACGCGATCATGTTCTCGCTGCCGGGCAGCCCGGTCCTCTACTACGGCGACGAGATCGCCATGGGCGACAACGTCTTCCTGGGCGACCGCGACGGCGTGCGCACGCCGATGCAGTGGACGGGCGATCGCAACGGGGGCTTCAGCCGCGCGGACTTCGCCGCGCTGTACGCGCCGCCGCTGATGGACCCCGTCTACGGCTATCAGGCCGTCAACGTGGAGGCCCAGCTGCGCACGCCGACCTCGCTGCTGCGCTGGATCCACCGGTTCATCGCGCTGCGCAAGGCCCACCCCGTCTTCGGCCTGGGCACCTACGAGCCGCTGCGCACCGACAACGACCGCATCTTCGCCCACATCCGCACGCTGCAGGACGACATCGTCCTGTGCGTGCACAACGTCGCGCGCTCGGCCCAGGCCGTCGAGCTCGACCTCAGCGCCTACGCGGGTAGGTTTCCCGAGGAGATGTTCGGGCGCACGCGCTTCCCCCGCATCGGCGAGCT
This sequence comes from Solirubrobacteraceae bacterium, assembly GCA_037721455.1. GTDB lineage: Bacteria > Actinomycetota > Thermoleophilia > Solirubrobacterales > Solirubrobacteraceae > Siliceabacter. The sequence goes on from JBBJOB010000014.1 coordinate 14,147, forward strand.
GTCCTACCTGCTCACGCTCGCTCCGCGCGGGTGGTTCTGGTTCCAGCTGGGCTCCGACGCCCAGGACGACACCTGGGAGGACGAGAACCACTCATGACCGTCGAGGGCCTGCCGGTCATCGACCCCGAGGCCCTGGGAGCATGGGTCCTCGACCAGCGCTGGTTCGGCTCCAAGTCGCGCGAGGTGGCCCACGTGGAGGTCATCGAGACCATCCCGGTCCGCACGATTGACCCCCGGCTGGTGCTGGCCATGGTGGAGGTGCGCTTCCACGCGGGCACCCACGAGCTGTACCAGGTGCCCCTCGGCGTGCGCGCGCCCGGAGCGCAGCGCAGCGAGGGCACCGTCGCACGTGTGGGGGGCCAGGAGATCTACGACGCGCTGTCCGACCCCGCCGCGGGGCGCGAGCTGGCCCACCTGATGCGCTCGGGTCAGGACGTGAGCACGTCCGACGGCGTGGCCGCCTTCCGGGGCGCGGGTTCGTGGCTGGACGGCGACCTGGGCGACGTGCGCCCGATGGGCGCCGAGCAGTCCAACACCTCGATCGTCTTCGGGGAGCGCCTCGTGCTCAAGGTCTACCGCCGCGTCGGCGCGGGCCCCAACCCCGAGCTCGAGCTGCTGCGCTTCCTGACCGAGCGGGGCTTCGAGCACGTCCCGGCCCTGGCGGGGTGGTACGAGTACAGCGGACGGCTCATCGATGCCACGCTCGGGCTGGCGCAGGAGTTCGTGGCCGGAGGGGTCGACGGGTGGGAGCTGGCGCTGACCGACCTGGCCTCGCCCTCCCCCGAGCGCTTCGAGGGGCGGGCGCGCGCGCTGGGCGAGGTGACCGGGGCGCTGCACACCGCGCTGAGCTCGGACGCCCACGATCCGGCCTTCGCCCCCGAGCAGACCAGCGCCGAGTCGCTGGGGCTGCTGACCGCGACCGTGGACGACGAGATCGAGCAGATGTTCCTCGACCTGCCCGAGACCGAGGCGCTCGCGCCGCTGGCCGGGCGCAGCCAGGAGGTGCGCGAGCGCCTGGGCATGATGACCCACGCCGGCTCGGCCGGCCGCGTCATCCGCCACCACGGCGACTTCCATCTGGGCCAGGCCATGCTGGCCGGCGAACGCTGGGTGCTGCTGGACTTCGAGGGGGAGCCCGCGCGCTCCCTGATCGAGCGGCGGCGAAAGCGCTCCCCCCTGCGCGACGTGGCCGGCATGCTGCGCTCGTTCTCCTACGCCGCGTCGGCCTCGCGCATCATGCACGGCACGCCCGCGCCGCAGGGCTGGGAGGCCCGCGTGCGTGTCGCCTACCTGGACGGGTACCTGGAGACGGTGGAACAGAGCCTCCTCCCCCCGGGTCGCCTGGCCACCGAGCGCCTGCTGGCCGTCTTCGAGCTGGAGAAGGCCGTCTACGAGCTGCGCTACGAGACGGACAACCGCCCCGACTGGGTCGACATCCCGGTGGCGGGCATCCTGCGCCTGCTCGACGACGACGAGGACACGCGATGAACGGCGTGCTGTCGCTGGGCGATCCCCACAGCGTGCTCGGCCCCCACCCGGGGCCCGACGGCACGGTGGTCGTACGCGCCTGGCGCCCCGAGGCCACCGGGGTGCGGGTGCTGCCTGTCGGCGGGGACCCGGTAGAGCTCACGCCCGCCGGGGAGCCCGGGCTATTCGAGGGTCGCGTGCCCGGAGGGCTGCCGCTGCGCTACCGCCTGGAGGTCGCCTACCCCGGCGGCGAGACCTACGAGATCGACGACCCCTACCGCTTCGCCCCGACCGTCGGCGAGCTGGATCTCCACCTGGCCGGCGAGGGGCGCCATGAGCACCTCTACGAGACGCTGGGCGCGCACGTGCGCGAGCTCGAGGGCGTGGCGGGCACGAGCTTCGCCGTGTGGGCGCCGGCCGCGCGGGCGGTCAGCGTGATCGGCACCTTCAACGGTTGGGACGGGCGGCTGCACCCGATGCGCTCCATGGGCTCCTCGGGCATCTGGGAGCTCTTCGTGCCCGGCGTGGCGCAGGGCAGCGCCTACAAGTACGAGATCGCCACGCAGGCGGGCGAGCAGCGCCTCAAGGCCGATCCCTTCGCCTTCGCCGCGCAGCCCGCGCCGGGCACGGACTCGATCGTCCACCGCCCTGCGCACGCCTGGCGCGACGAAGCGTGGATGGAGGCGCGGCGCTCGCGTCCGGAGGTCCACCGCGAGCCCATCTCGGTCTACGAGGTCCACCTGGGCTCGTGGCGCCGCGATCCTGGCGACCCCGAGCGGCTGCTCAGCTACGGCGAGCTGGCGCAGCAGCTCGCCGCGTACTGCACCGACATGGGCTTCACCCACGTGGAGCTCATGCCGATCACCGAGCATCCCTTCGACGGCTCGTGGGGCTACCAGGCCACGGGCTACTTCGCGCCCACCTCGCGCTACGGGGCGCCCGACGACTTCGCGCAGTTCGTGGACACGCTGCACGGCGCCGGTGTCGGCGTGCTGCTGGACTGGGTGCCCGCGCACTTCCCCCGTGACGACTGGGCGCTGGCGCGCTTCGACGGCAGCGCGCTCTACGAGCACGACGATCCGCGCCGCGGGGAGCACCCCGACTGGGGCACGCTGATCTTCAACACCGCGCGCAACGAGGTGCGCAACTTCCTGCTGGCCAGCGCCCTGTTCTGGCCGCGCGAGTTCCACGTCGACGGCGTCCGCGTCGACGCGGTGGCCTCCATGCTCTACCTCGACTACTCGCGCGAGGAGGGCCAGTGGGTGCCCAACGCCCACGGCGGCAACGAGGACCTCGACAACGTCGCCTTCCTCAAGCAGTTCAACGAGGTGCTCCACGCGCGCGAGCCGGGGATCGTCTCGGCCGCCGAGGAGTCCACGGCCTGGCCGGGGGTGTCGCGGCCGGTGTACCTGGGCGGGCTGGGCTTTGGCTTCAAGTGGAACATGGGCTGGATGCACGACACGCTGGACTACTTCACCCGCG
>JBBJOB010000176.1:0-4746 GCA_037721455.1 Solirubrobacteraceae bacterium
CCGGCGTCGGCGCCGACGGCGAGCGCGGTCCGGGTGACGGGTGGGGCCCCAGAGAAACCTGAGCGCCGTTCTTCGCAGTGATCCAACACCGCGGCGAGGGCGCTAGATCGTCGTGGCTCCGCGGGCGGTCCGAATCGGTCGCGGCGCGTACCGTCCACCTTCGCCCAGTGGGGTCACCTTGAAGCGGATGCCTGATCGTTCCTTCCTTCGTCTTCTGTCGGCGCCTCTGCTCGGCCTGGTGCTGATGCTCGGCGTGGCCGCCTGCGGCGGAGATGAGGACTCGTCCGGCGCGTCAGGGGGCGCGGAGCGTGAGACGCTGCGCATCGGGGTCGGACCGCTGCTGCCGACGGCCGAGGACACACAGGCGGCGTGGGACCCCTTCTTCGCGTGGCTGGCCGGCGAGCTGGGGATGGACTACGAGCTGACCGCGACCACCGAGTGGGCGGGCATCTCGGTGGCCATGCGCAACGATCAGCTCGACATGGCCTGGATGGGCCCCTTCGGCTATGTGCTGGCCGAGGAGGAGGCCGGGGCCAGGGCGATCGCCACGGCCAAGTACGACGAGAAGCCGATCTACCACGCCATCGTGGTGGCCCAACCCGGATCGGGCATCGAGCGCTGGCCGCAGGACGCCAAGGGCAAGTCGATCTCCTTCGCCGACATCGGCTCGACGTCGGGCTGGCTCATCCCGACCAACTGGTTCCGCCAGCGCGGCATCGATCCCAAGACCTACTTCGAGTACTCCGAGGGCGCCACCCACGCCGCCAACGAGGTCGCGGTGGCCAACGGCCAGGTCGACCTGGCCACCGACTTCGACCGCAATCGCAACGCGATGATCGACGCGGGCACCATCGACGAGGAGGACACCGAGATCGTGTGGCGCTCCGACCCCTTGCCCAACGACGCGATCGCGCTCAGCCGCGACTTCGACCCCGAGCTCGAGGCGCGCGTCAAGGAGGCGCTGCTGAGCCTGACCCCGGAGCAGGCGGCGGAGATCCTGCCGGATCGCTACACGGGCTTCGTCGAGGGCGACTCGGAGACCTACGCGCCGATCCGCGAAGCTGCCCAGGCGCTGGACGTGCTCGAGGAGTAGGCGGGTCTGTCGGGCTCGGCAGCCGACCCGCCGGGCACCGTCGGGGACCGGGCGCGGGAGCGTCTTGCGAGCCGCTGGCCGCGCCTGGGCGGGCGCGTCGCCCTCATCGTCACGCTGCTGGCCGTCTATGCGGTCAGCGTCTACCTGGCCGAGGTCGACCTCGGCGCGCTGGCGGAGGGCCTGCCGCGGTTGGCCGACTGGGCCGGGCGCGCCTGGCCGCCGTCGACCGCCGATCTCGGCCTGCTGCTGTTGCGGGCGGCCGAGACGTTCGCCATCGCGCTGGTGGGCACGACGCTGGCCGGCATCCTGGCCCTGGCCAGCTGCACGCTGGCCGCTCGCAACATCACGACCAACGGCTTCCTGCGCCTGCCCACGCGCTGGTTCCTCAACACGCTGCGGGGCATCGACTCCTTCGTCTTCGCGATCCTCTTCGTCGCCGCCGTGGGGCTTGGCCCGTTCGCCGGCGTCCTGGGCGTCGCGCTGCACACCTGGGGCAGCATGGCCAAGCTCTTCGCGGAGACCATCGAGGACATGCCCGCCGGTCCGCTGGACGCCGCGCGGCTGACCGGCGCCTCGCGGGTCAAGGTGGTCAGCTACGCGCTGGTGCCCGACGCGCTGCCGGGGCTGAGCTCCATCGCCCTGTACATGCTGGAGTTCAACGTGCGCACCTCCACGGTCCTGGGCATCGTCGGCGCGGGAGGCATCGGGCTCGAGCTCAAGAACAGCCTGGACCTCCTGAACTTCCCCCGCCTGGCGACGGTCATCCTCATCATCCTGGCCATGGTGACCTTGGTCGACCAGATCTCCGCGCGGCTGCGCCGCCACCTGGGATGAGTCCCTCCTCGTCCATCCGTGTCGCCGGCCTGGGATACACCTACCCCGGCTACGCGGTGCCCGCCCTCGCGGAGGTCTCCTTCGAGGTCGCGCCCGGGGAGGTGGTGGCCGTGCTCGGTCCCAGCGGGGCCGGCAAGACCACGCTCTTTCGCTGCCTGACCCAGCTCGTGGACCCCGACGAGGGCACGGTCGAGCTGGCAGGGCGCCGGCCGGCCGAGCTCGACGGCAGGGAGCTGCGCCTGGCGCGCCGCGAGGTGGGGCTCATCTTCCAGCAGTTCAACCTGGTTCGCCGCCTGACCGCGCAGGGCAACGTCCTCGCCGGCCGCCTGGGCCACCTCTCCACCTGGCGGGTGCTGCTGCGTCGCTTCCCGGCCGCCGACCGGGAGCTGGCCGGAGTATGCCTCGCCCGCGTCGGCCTTTCCGATCAGGCCGACCAGCGTGCCGACCGCCTCTCGGGAGGCCAGCAGCAGCGCGTGGCCATCGCCCGCGTGCTCGCGCAGCAGAGCTCGCTCGTGCTCGCCGACGAGCCCGTGGCCAGCCTCGACCCCGAGACGGCCACCAGCGTGCTGGACACCCTGCGCGACGTCGCGCGCGAGCGCGACATCACCGTCCTGTCCAGCCTGCACCAGATCGACCTCGCCACCCGCTTCGCCGACCGTGTCCTCGGACTGCGCGCCGGACGCCTGGTCGTCAACAAGCCCGCGGAGGCCTTCGACGACACCGATTACGGGCTGATCTTCGCCTCGCCAACCCCAGCTACCCCGTCCGTGACCCCGGCCTGAGCTGATCCACCCTGCCCGCGGATACGCTAGATCTAACATGGCGCAACTCTTGGACCCTGAGCCGGCGATCCGCCTCGTGCAGGCAGCCGACGCTCCGCTGCTGGCGCGCCCGTACTTCGCCGACGGCACCCCCAGCCCGATCACCCGCTCGCTGGCGCAGGTGCCCGAGCTGCTGGATGTCACGCTGCCCTTCATCGGCGCCGCATTGGGCGCATCGGCGCTGGACGAGCGCACGAAGGAGATCGTGATCCTCCGGGCGTCGGCGGTCATGGAGTGTCGCTACTGCGTGGCGACGCACACGGTCGTGGCGCTCGACTGCGGGCTGACCGCGCAGGAGGTCGCCGCGCTGCGTGGCAATGGCGCACCGCAGGGGTTCGCCGATGGGCGCGAGCGGGCGCTGATCGCCTGGACCGAGGCGGTGGCCGCCGGGCGCGGGAGCGTCGAGGACGCCTGCTTGGACGCGCTGCGCGAGCACTTCGACGAGCCCGCCGTGGTCGAGCTCACGCTGGTCGCGGCGACCACCCTGATGCTCAACCGCTACGCCAGCGCGCTGCGCCTGCCGGCCGCGCAGGTCACGCTGGCCCGTCTGCGCGAGGAGGGGCTGGCGTGAGCGCGCTCGCCGTCAGCCTGGAGGCGGGCCGCCTCACCCCGCGGGTGTGGTTCTACGCCAACTATCACTGCAACCTGCGCTGCTCCTACTGCCTGACCGAGTCGGGGCCTGGAGTGCCGCGGCGCGAGCTGGGCCCCGAGCGGATGCTGGCGCTGGCCCGCGAGGCGCGCGACCTGGGCTTCACCGAGCTCGGGGTGACCGGTGGGGAGCCCTTCCTGCTGGACTACCTGCCCGAGCTGCTGGGCGAGATGGCCCGGATCCTGCCGGTCCTGGTGCTCAGCAACGCGACCGTGTTCAACGCGCGGCGCCTGCGCGCGCTGGAGCCGCTCGCCGATCTGCCCGTCAGGATCCAGATCTCGCTGGACCATCCCGACCCGGTGGAAAACGACGCGATGCGCGGGCCGGAGAACTTCGCCAAGGTGGTGCGGGCGGTCCCCGAGCTGATCGCCCGGGGCATCGCGGTGCGCATCGCCACCACGCTCGAGGACCCCGATGCGGTCGACCCCGTCGAGTCCGAGCGCCTGTGCGCGCTGCACCGCTCGCTGGGCGTGCCCGACGAGGACCACGTCGTGCGCCCGATCATCCGCCGCGGCCGCGCCGACACGGGTGACCTGGGCGTCGCCGCCGGCTTCGAGCAGCTCGATCCCGAGCTGACCATCACCGCCGACGGCGCGTTCGCCAGCCCCTTCGGCCCCACCGTGCGCGGCGGGCGGATGGACACCGACCTGCTCGTCACCCGCACGATCGCGCCGCTGCGCCGGCCGGCGGAGGCGTTGGCGGGCGTCGTGGAGGGGAGTCCCCCGGGTACGGACACCCGTCTGGGCATCCGCTGAGCGTAGACCCCCGGCGGCCGGTCGGCCGCCCGAGACACGGAGATCCATGAGCACATCGAGCACCACCGCCCGCGAAAACGCCTCGCTGCCCGATGCAACGCTGATGGCCAAGGGCCTCGCCGCGCTGCGGATCTTCGTGGGCCTGATCCTCTTCGCCAACGGGCTATCCAAGTTCTTCGGCTTTCGCGACATCGAGATCGGGCCCTACAGCACCTTCCTCATCAATCGCGAGGAGACGCGCAGCATCCTGGAGGGCGAGGCCCAGCGCAGCGAGATTCCGCTGATCCCCACCATCGTCAACGACGTGCTGCTGCCCAACTACGACTGGTTGCAGTGGGTCATCACCTTCGTCGAGCTCGGCGTCGGCGCGCTGCTCATCCTGGGCCTCGTCAGCCGCGGTGCCGCGCTTGTCGGCCTGCTCCAGCAGCTCTTCCTGGCCGCGCTGTACGCCTCGAGCGGACGCTGGATGTTCGAGCAGCCCCACGAGTACGTCCCCCTCGTCATCCTCGCGCTGGTGCCCGCCGGGCGGGTCTGGGGCCTGGACGCTCGGATGCGCGCACGGCGCGCCCTGGACGGCCGCTGGCCGTTCTGAGA
>JBBJOB010000015.1:0-16787 GCA_037721455.1 Solirubrobacteraceae bacterium
CCGTCGCCGGAACCGGCGAAGATGGGGTTTCGCCTTCCGTCGCCGGAACCGGCGACGTCCGGCGACGTCTGACCCACGTCATGGATCCGGCCGCTCGCGTGCGTGAGTGGACCGCCCCCGCGGCCGTTGCGGTGCGCGACGACCTCGGCGACGATCGACAGCGCGGTCTCCTCGTTGCTCGTCGCGCCGAGGTCCAGGCCGATGGGGGCGGCGAGGCGCACCAGCTCGTCCTGTCCGACGCCAGCCTCGAGCAGGCGCTCGCGACGTGAGGCCTGCGCCCGGCGCGAGCCCATCGCGCCGACGTAGCCCGCGTCCGAGCGCAGCGCGATGAGCAGCGCCGCGTCGTCGAGCTTGGGGTCGTGAGTCAGGACGGCGACGGAGGTCGCGGGATCGATGCCGCCGAGCTGCTCGAAGGCCTTGTCGGGCCACGCGCAGACCACCTCCTCGGCGTCGGGGAAGCGCTCGGGCGTGGCGAAGCGTCCGCGCGGGTCCACGACGTAGGGCAACCAGCCGGCCGCGCGGGCCAGCGTGCACACCGCGGCGGCGAAATCCACGGCGCCGAAGACGATGAGCCGCGGGGGCGGATGGACCACGTCGACGAAGAGCGATCCGCGCCGCTCCGAGCGCTGCGTCCAGATGAGCTCGCCGGCCGCTTGAAGGGCCTGGGCGTCCAGGTCGGTCTCGCCGAGGCTGGCGGAGAGCGTCAGGTTGGCCGGCTGATGACCGTTCCCGTCGTTCTTCGGGAGCGTCGGGCCGCCTCCGTTGCGGTCGGGCGCCGGGAGCGTCGGACCGCCCGCGCGTCCTGCGGTCCCGTCGCTCTCCCGGCCCCCATCGAGCTCGACGAGCGCCTCCGCGCCCGCGGCCTCGCCCTCAAGCACGGTCACGCGGGCGGCACGGCCGCCGACCGCGGCGATGCACTCGAAGCGCGACGGGCGGTGCTCGGCCACCCACACCTCGATCTCCCCGCCGCAGGGCAGCCCGACGTCCCAGGCCTCCTCGTCGGCGATGCCGAAGTGCAGGAGCTGCGGCCCGGCGCCCTGGTGGAGGATCTGCTCGGCCACGCCGACGACGGCGCCCTCGACACAGCCTCCCGAGACGGCCCCGACGATCCGCCCGTCGGCGTTGACGGCCATCTTCGCCCCGGGCGGGCGGGGCGCGGAGCGGTGCACGCCGACGACGGTGGCCACGGCGACGCGGTCGCCGGCGGCGACCCAGTCGGTGAGGTCGGGCAGGATGTCCTTCACATCTCCTCCAAGACGGTCGCGAGCTCCTCAAGCGAGGCGAGCGTGTTGCCCGCCAGCAGGTGGTCGGCATGGGGCAGGGCGGCCTGCATCCCGCGCGTGAGGGGAGCGTACGACGGGTGCGCCGCCAGGGGGTTCAGCCACACGACGCGGTGCGCGCTGCGGCGCAGGCGCGCCATCTCGTCGGCGAGCTCGTCGGGGTCGCCACGGTCCCAGCCGTCGGAGAGGATCACGATCACGCTGCCCCGGCCGATGCGCCGGCCGTGCACCCGGTTGAGCGTGCCGATGGCCGCGCCGATGCGCGTTCCGCCGGAGTAGTCGGCCACCGCGGCGGTCGCCCGACGCAGCGCGGCGTCGGGGTCACGGCCGGCCAGCTCCCGGGTCACGCGCGTGAGGCGGGTGCCGAAGGCGAAGGCCTCGACGCGTCGGCGGGCGGCGACGCAGGCCTGGACGTAGCGCAGCAGCGCGCGGGCGTAGGGCGCCATCGAGCCCGAGACGTCGCAGACCAACACCAGCGGGCGCTGGCGGGTGGTCGGCGCGCGCCAGTGGCGCTCGATCGGCTCGCCGGCGTGGCGCAGGGAGGCCCGCAGCGTGCGGCGCAGGTCGGGGGTGTGAGACCGCCGGCGGCTCGGCCCGGTGCGCCGCGAGCGGCGCTGGGGGCCGCGGCGGGCCAGGCGCGCCATGATCGCGTGGGTGGAGGCCAGCTCCTGGTCGGTGAGCTGGGCGAAGTCCCTGGTGCGAAGGGTCTCGACCTCGCTGTAGGCGGCGGGGACGGGCTGAGGGTCGATGGGTCGTTGGCGCTGGTGCCCCGGTGGTGGTGGTACGCCGACGTGGGGGAGGGCGCTGCGGGCGACGTCGCCGAGCTCGGAGAGGGGGTGGTCGCGGGGGGTGTCGAAGACCCGGGCGAACGCCTCGTCGAAGGCGGCGAGGTCTGCGCGCTTCGCGCACAGCGTCGCGCGCAGCGCGAGGCGTGCGTCGGTTCGGTCGGCGGGATCGATCGCGGCGAGGGCGCGATGGGCATTGAGGAGCGCATCGACGCCTGCGGTGACGCCCTCGTTGCGCAGCTCCTCGGCCAGTGCGGAGAGCCGGGCGGTGAGGGCCTTGGCCGGGGCGGTGAGCGCTTCGCCCGGCTGACGATTGGTCGATCCGCCTCGCTCAGCGCGGTGCATCGACCAATCATCCATCACACGCCCTCCAGGACGCCCCGCTCGCGCACGCGCTCGACGTCCTCGCGGACCTTCAGCGCCGCGCCGATCGTCTCGTCGAGGTCGGCCTCGTCGCCCATGGCCAGCAGCGCGCGGGCCCAGACGATGGTCTCGCCGACGCCCGGGGCCTTGTAGAGCTCCTCCTCGCGCAGGCGCGCGACCGCGGCACACACGCGGGCGGCGATGGCCCCGGGGAGCCCGGGCAGGCGCGCGGCGACGATCTCTCGCTCGCGGTCGGGGCTGGGGTAGTCGATCCAGTGGTACAGGCAGCGGCGCTTGAGCGCGTCGTGCAGCTCTCGGGTGCGGTTGGACGTCAGCACCACCATCGGCGCCCGCTGCGCGGTGACGGTGCCCAGCTCGGGCACGGTGACCGCGAAGTCGGCCAGGAACTCCAGCAGGAAGGCCTCGAACTCGTCGTCGGCTCGGTCGACCTCGTCGATGAGCAGCACGACCTCGCCGTCGTGCTCCAGGGCCTCCAGCAGCGGACGGCGGATGAGGAAGCGCCGCGAGAAGAGCTCGCCCTCGTCCACGCCCTTCTCGGCCGCGCGCAGGGCGAGGAGCTGGCGCGCGTAGTCCCAGTCGTAGACCGCGTGGTTGACGTCGATGCCCTCGTGGCACTGCAGGCGGATGAGGCGCGCGCCTGTCGCCGTGGCCAGCGCGCGGGCCACCTCGGTCTTGCCCACGCCCGCCTCGCCTTCGAGCAGCAGGGGCTGCTCCAGCGTGCGGGCCAGGTGAACGGTGAGCGCGAGCGGGCGGTCGGCCAGGTAGCCCTGGCCGGCCAGCGCGTCCGCGGTGCCCTCGACCGTCACCTGCGCGCGGGCCCGTACCGCACGAGCGCGCGCATCACGACAGCCCCGCGGCCTCCGTGAGTGCCCGCTGGCACAACACTCGCGCCAGATGGCGCTTGTAGGCGGGGGTGGCGTTGAGGTCGCCCGGCGGGTCGGTGTCCTGTGCGGCGTGCTCGGCGGCCTTGGCGATCGACCCGGCGTCCAGCGGCTGGCCGCGCAACGCATCCTCGACCGCTGTCGCCCGCAGTGGCGTCGAGGCCATGTGCGTCAGGCCGACGCGCACGTCCTCACACACGCCGTCGCGCGCCGAGACCAGCGCGCAGACCGCGACCATGGCCCAGTCCTCGGCGCGGCGGTTGAACTTCTGGTAGCCGTAGCCCCAGCCGTCCAGCGCGGGCACGTGCACCGCGGTGACCACCTCGTCGGGCGCCACCGAGGTGGTCATGTAGTCCTTGAACAGGTCGGCCGCCTCGATCGTGCGCCGGCCGCCCGAGCCCTGCGCGGTCACCGAGCCGCCCGCGGCCAGGAGGACCGCCGGCAGGTCGGAGGCCGGGTCCCCATGAACCAGCGAGCCGCCGATGGTCCCGCAGTGGCGCACCTGCGGGTCGGCGATGGTGCCTGCCGCGCGGCCCATCAGCCCCAGGTCGGGGTGGTGCTCAAGCTCGCTGTGCACGGTCATCGCGCCGATGCGCCACGAGCCGTTGTCGCGCTGCAGCCCGCTCAGGCCCTGCACGTTGCGCAGGTCCACCAGCATGGTGGGCACCGCGACGCGCAGCTTCATCAGCGGGATGAGCGAGTGGCCGCCGGCCAGCAGCTTGGCGTCCTCGCCGCCGGCGCCCAGCAGCCGGATCGCGTCCTCCACGGACTCGGCAACCGCGTAGTCGAAATCCACGGGGATCATGCGGGCACGCCTCCCTTGGCCTCCTCGATGGCCTCCCACACCCGCACGGGGGTGAGCGGCATGTTCATGAACGTCACGCCCAGCGGGCGGATCGCGTCGATGACCGCGTTGGTCACCGCGGCCGAAGCGCCGATGGTGCCCGCCTCGCCGACGCCCTTGACCCCCAGCGAGTTGCTCGGGGAGGGTGTCTCCGTGCGGTCAGTCTCGAACATCGGGACCTCCGCCGCGCTGGGCAGCGAGTAGTCCACGAACGTGCCCGTCACGAGCTGGCCGTCGTCGTCGTAATGGACCCGCTCGTAGAGCGCCTGGCCGATCGCGTGGGTGATCCCGCCGTGGATCTGGCCGTCGATGATCATCGGGTTGACGGCCGGGCCGCAGTCGTCGACCGCGATGTAGCGGGCCACCGTGACCTTCCCGGTCGCCGCGTCCACATCGACGATCGCCGCGTGCGCGCCGAACGGGAAGACGAAGTTCTCCGGGTCGTAGAACGTCGTCTCCTCCAGGCCCGGCTCCATGCCCTCGGGCAGGTTCTCGGGGATGTAGGCGGCGCCGGCGACCTCGGCCAGCGACATGCCACGGTCGGGCGAGCCCTTGACCGAGAACCGGTCGCCGGACACTTCGATGTCCTGCGCGGCGGCCTCGAGCTCGTGCGCGACGATGGCCTTGGCCTTCTCGGCCACCTTCGCCGTGGCGCGGGCGATCGCCTCGCCGCCCACGCTCAGCGAACGCGAGCCGTAGGTTCCCAGACCCTGGGGCCCGGTCCCCGTGTCGCCGTGGATGACCTCGATCACCTCGGGGTCGACGCCCAGGCGGTCGGCCACGATCTGGGCGAAGCTGGTGTCCAGCCCCTGCCCGTGTGGCGACGCGCCTGAGTAGACGGTGACCGCGCCGGAGATGTGCACCCGCACCATCGCCGACTCCCACAGGCCGGTCTGCAGTCCCAGCCCGCTGGGGCCCACGATGCGCGATGGCGCCAGGCCGCAGATCTCCGTGTAGGTCGACAGCCCGATGCCGCGGTAGATGCCGCGCTCGCGCAGTTCGGCCTGCTCGCGCTTGAACGCCTCGACGTCGAGCTTGCCCATCAGCTTGTCCAGCGAGCCGTGGTAGTCGCCCGAGTCGTAGATTACGCCGGTGGCCACCTCGGCCGGGAAGCTCTCCTTGGGGATGAAGTTCTTGCGCCGGATGGCCGGCGGCGACATGCCCAGCTCCGACGCGAGCTGATCGATCATCACCTCGACCATGTGCGTCGCCTCGGGCCGCCCGGCGCCCCGGATGGCGTCGGTGGCCATCTTGTTGGTGAAGACCCCGGTGATGTCGGTCCGCACGTTGGGGATGGCGTAGCAGCCGCCCATGACGAACGCCCCCAGCACGGGGATGACCGGGGTGAGCAGCATCAGGTAGGCACCGAGGTCGGCGGTGATCTGCACGTGGAATGCGGTGATCGTGCCGTCGCTTCGGGCACCCATCCGGCAGGTGGCGATCTGGTCGCGCCCGTGGTGGGAGACCTGCATGTGCTCCGAGCGGGTCTCGATCCACTTGATCGGGCGCTGCAGGCGCCGCGAGGCGTAGGCCAGCAGCGCCTCTTCGCCGTAGATCTGCAGCTTGGCGCCGAAGCCGCCGCCGACCTCGGGGGCCACGGCGCGGATGCGCTCCTCGCTCATGCCCAGCATGAGCGACAGGAACAGGCGCAGGAAGTGGGGCACCTGCGTGGAGGAGTGGATGGTCAGCGAGCCCGCGCGGTAGTCGGCGATGACGCCGCGCGGCTCGATCGGCGCGCCCGAGATGCGGTGGTTGACGATCTCGCGCTGCACCACGACGTCGGCCTCGGCCAGGCCGGCCTCGACGTCGCCGCCGCCCAGGGAGAACTCGTAGGCCTTGTTGGAGCCGAGGTCCTCGTGCACGAGCGGCGCGCCTTCGGCCAGCGCGGCCTTCGGGTCGACGATCGCGGGCAGGGTCTCGTACTCCACGAGCACGTCCTCTGCGGCGTCCACCACCGCGTAGCGATCGGTGCCGACGACCAGGGCGACCGCGTCGCCGACGTGGTTGACCACGCCGCGGGCCAGCGGCCAGTGCGGCGGGTTGGCGACCTCGGTGCCCGGGGGCACCCAGGCACAGGGCAGGGGCGACTGGAGGTCGGCCATGTCCTCGCCGGTGAGCACCATCTCGACGTCGTCGCGGGCCAGCGCGGCACTCGCGTCGATGGAGACGATCCTCGCGTGGGCCTCGGGGGAGCGCACGATGGCCGCGTGCAGCAGCCCGGGCAGGCTCATGTCGTCCACGTAGCGCGCGCGGCCGGTGATGAGGCGCGGGTCCTCCTTGCGCTTGAGCGAGCGTCCGACGTGCAGCGCGGCGCCGTTGGGCGCGGCCTCGGTGGCGGTCATGCCTGCACCTCATCGCGGGCCTGCGACGTGGCCTCGGTCTGCTGGCCGGAGGCCGCCTGGATGGCCTTGACGATGTTGTGGTAGCCGGTGCAGCGGCAGAGGTTGCCCTCGATCGCGTGACGGATCTCGCTCTCGCTGGGCTGCGGGGTGCGGTTGAGGAGATCGACGCCGGCCATGATCATCCCCGGCGTGCAGTAGCCGCACTGCAGGCCGTGATGCTCCCAGAAGGCCTCCTGCATCGGGTGGAGGTCGTCGGTCGAGCCGAGGCCCTCGATGGTCATGACCTCGCGACCGTCGCACTGGACGGCAAGCACCGTGCACGACTTGACCGCCCTGCCGTCGAGATGGACGGTGCAGGCCCCGCAGCTCGAGGTGTCGCATCCGACGTGCGTGCCGGTGAGGCCGAGCTCCTCGCGCAGAGCGTGCACGAGCAGCCTCCTGGGTTCGACGTCGAGATGGTGTGACGCACCGTTGACGGTGACGCGCACGGGAACGGTTGCGCTCATTCCCTCTCCTCCGGTTGATGGCATAGCCGTGGCGTCGACAATAGGGGTTGCGCGCGGGCCCGCACAACAGACAAGGGGTCCGTTTGGCCACCCTGGCGCACGGGGATTCGTTGGGGTATGGAGGGCGTTTACGCCAGCCGCGCGGCGGCCGGCCGCGCGCTCGGCGCTGCCCTCGCGCGCGACGGCCAGACCAGCAGCGCGATGGTGCTCGGGTTGCCGCGCGGCGGCGTCCCTGTGGCCGCCGAGGTCGCGGCTGCGCTCGGAGCTGCGCTGGACGTGCTGGTGGTGCGCAAGCTGGGCGTCCCCGGCCACGAGGAGCTGGCCATGGGCGCCGTCGCCGCGGGCGGAGTGCGCGTGCTTGACCAGCGCGTGGTGCGCGAGGCGGGCGTCGACGGCGAGGCCATCGCTGACGTGACCCGCCGCGGCCGCGAGGAGGTCGACCGCCAGGAGACCGCGTTCCGCGGCGACCGTCCGCCGCTGGCGCCACAGGCCGCACGCGCGATCGTGGTCGACGACGGACTGGCCACCGGCTCGACCATGCGTGCCGCGGTGCGCGCGCTGCGCGCCATGGCCGCGGCGACGATCGTGGTCGCCGTACCGGTCGGCTCGGCGCAGGCGGTGGAGTCGCTGCGCGACGAGGCCGACGCGGTGGTCTGCCCGTGGGTGCCCGAGCCGTTCGTCGCGGTCGGCGCCTGGTACGAGCGCTTCGAGCCCGTGAGCGAGGACGAGGTGCGGGCGCTGCTGGCCCGCCTGCCCGCGCACGGGGCCTAGGAGGACTCGCTGCGGGTAGAAGGCCTCGGGCACCGAGCGGCAGCCTACGGGGGAGCGCTCGGCGCACGTGCTCGCTCGGCTACCTTGCGCCGCATGCGCAGCCTCCGCCTCCCCTTGGTCGCGACCGTCGCGGCGCTCACCGTCCTGGCCACCGGCTCGGCCCTCGCCCAGGAGCCCGACGCGGAGGAGCAGGATCCCGCCGCCTCGCTGGGGGTCACGGCCCCCAACCCCCAGCCCAAGCCTGACAACGAGTGCTACGAGCGCGATGACCTGCGGTGCCCCGACCTGCGCATGGGCACACCCCAGCAGGTCTACGTGCAGCGCACGCCGGCCGGGAGGACGCTGTTGCGCTCGCGCAACCGGCTGCAGAACCGCGGCGCCGGGCCGCTCTCCCTGCACAGCGAGCGCGACGCCGACGAGAGCACCATGAGCGTGCGCCAGCGCATCTACCGCGAGGGCGCCCGCGGCCACATCAGCCGCTTCACCGACGCCCGCCTGGACTTCTGGCGCATCCCGGGGCAGGGCGGCTACTGGAAGGTGCGCAACCCGGCCGAGTTCCAGGTCTGGACGATGGGTCCCGAGCGGCGGATGGTCCGCGAGGGCGAGAAGTCGCGCTTCTGCATGCGTGACCTGTTCCGGCGCACCGGCGAGGGCCCCCGCCGCGCGGTCTTCCCCGCCTGCGCGCAGGACCGCAGCGACCGCTCCAACCGCCAGGGCATCTCCGTGGGCTGGGACGAGAGCTACCCCGCGGGCTACTTCGAGCAGTACGTCGACGTGAGCGGCCTGCGCGGCTGCTTCAAGTTCTGGCACATCGCCGACCCCAACGACCGCTTCGACGAGTCCGACGAGACCAACAACGCCGCCAGCGTGATCGTCGGGCTGCGTGACGGGCGCGTGCGCGTCGGACGCTGTTTCTGAGCGCCGATCCACCGATAGCTCGCCATGCGGGGCCCATGCACGCGGCGCTGGGCGACTGCGCCTGACCTGCCGCAAGAATGGGCGTTGCGAAGCGCTGTCACCGCGCCCCGTTGACGGGCGCGCCGGCGACGGTACGGCCGTCGACGTCGGCCTCGAGGAGGAAGGTGGCCTCGGGGTCGGCGGGGACGGTGGCCTGGAGCCTGCCGTCGGCGGGGGTGACCCCGGCGGCCAGTTCGCGCCACGCGCCGCCGCCGGCCGGGCGCGTGAGGATGCGCCACCGCCGCTCGCCCTCGCCGGGGCGCACGAAGCCCCACAGCGCGACCCGGCCCGGCTGCTCCGAGAGGGCGACGAGCGGCGCGGCGAAGGCGGCGCGGGTCGGCTTCGGGGAGCCGTCGATGAAGTAGAGGCCGGTCTGGTAGTCCCGCCAGCGCTCGCGCAGCGAGTCCCCCTCGCGCTCGGGGAGGTCGCGGACCAGGAAGTGGGTGGTGCTGCGCACGCGGGGGTTGGCGCGGGCGATGCGCTCGGCCTCCGACAGCCAGCGGGCGGCGTCGTCGGGGGTGATGTCCCAGGTCGGGTCGGGCGGGTTGGTCTGGTAGCCGAACTCGGTCAGGTAGAGGTCGAGGCGACGCTCGATGCGCCCGCTCTCGTGGAGGCGGTCGAGGGTGGAGGTCAGGCGGCCGAGGTCGGCCATCCGCACGTCCTTGTCCTGCGCGCTGGGCTCCCAGGGCGGCTGGCGTCCACCGTAGGGATGGTGGGACCAGCCGTCGCCGGGCAGGGGTCGGAAGCCGACGCAGCGGCCGTCGCGCACGGGCTCCAGCGCCTCGTCCACGCAGGCCAGCGCGCGCAGGAAGACCATGGGGGACATGCGGTCGTCGGCCTCCTGGGGCTCCGAGGCGCCCAGGCTGGAGGTCGCGCCGATGAGCACGGTCGCGTCGGGCGCGGCCTCGCGCAGGCGCGGCACGGCGGCGTGGAGCATGGCGCGGTAGACATGGGGGGAGACGGGTTCCAGGTCCCCGCCGGGCCCCTTCTCCCACTGGGGCAGCAGGAAGACGTTGTGGTTGGGCTCGTTCCAGACGGTGAAGGCGCCGGCGTCGGGAAAGCGGCGCGCGACGGCCTGCGCGAAGTCGGCGAAGTGGCGTGGATCGGGGGCGATGCGCTCGCGGTCGGCCGCATCGCCGGCCTGAGCCACCGCCCAGCGCGGCGCCCAGAAGGCGATGTCGATGTTGAGCTCGATCCCGCGCTCGCGCGCCATGCGCGCGAGGCGGTCGAGGCGGTCCCACGCGCCCGGGGGATAGGCGTCGGGGTCGGTGGCGTCGAAGCCCGCGGGGCGCTGCGCCGCCTCTGGCGCCGGAGCGATCACCGACCAGCCGGCGGTCACGCGCACCCAGTCGACGCCAGCGGCGCGCAGATCGTCCAGCACCCCGGCCATCTGTGCGTCGGAGCGGTAGAGCAACTCGGCGTCGTCCTGGACGACGGTGAGCGGGCCCACGCCCTCGGGGGAGCCGCCGCCGCAGCCGGCCGCGACAGCGAGAGCGGCGAGGAGGGCCAGGGCGGCGCGCGCGCTGCGCCCTCCGCGGGCCCGTCTCACTAGAACCGCTGGATCGCCGTCGCGCTCTTGAGGTCGGCCAGCTCGCCGGCCATCGCGTCGACGGTGGGGCCAAGCTCGGCCAGGGCCGTCGGGTCGTCGCGGGCGAGCTCGAGCGCGGCCCGGCACTCGCGCAGGCCCTCCTCGAGGCGGTCGAGGGTGGCGGCGATCGCGTCGGCGTCGAGCATGGCGCAAGGCTAGTGGTCGCCTCCGCATGTACACGTACGTCCGTGACGACCACTACGCCGCCAGGCCGGTCTCCTGGGCCAGGTGCGCCCGTGCGCGGGTGAGCAGGGACTTGGTGGCCTGCACCGAGGTGTGCAGCTCGTGGGCGACCTCGCGGTGGGAGCGCCCGTCGAGCACGTGCATGACCAGCGCGGTGCGCTGGCGCGGGGGCAGCGCGGCCATCGCGCCGGTCAGCATGCGCAGCTCCTCGCGACGCTCGAGGATCGCGCAGGGGTCGAGCCCGCCGGGACGCGCCGCCAGCGCGTCGTCGAACCCGCCGCGAGCCGGGCGCGGGGCGCGCAGGGAGTCCAGGGCGCGGTTGCGCACGATCATGTAGAGCCAGGGCCGCAGGGCGATCGCCCGGCTGTCGGCGCGCAGGGCGCCGTGGGCGCGGATGAAGGCGTCCTGGAGGACGTCCTCGGGGTCGGCGCCCGATCCGCGCAGCATCCGCTGTGCGAAGGCCAGCAGCGCTGCGCGGTGGCGACGGACGATGGCCTCGAAGGCCTCGTCGCGATCCGCGCGGACGAGGGCGACGAGGCGCTCGTCGGGCAGGCGGTCGAGCAGTTGGGTGGTGGTGGCGGACATGGCATCCCTTCCGAAGTCGTTGTACGCCATAGAGAAACCGCCCTGCCGCCCCCCGGCCGGGCACCCCTGGTGGCGGTGGCCACACCGCAGGTGGCCCGTGTCCACACCTAGGTGTGGACACGGCCACCGGCCGGTCTGGGAAGCTCATCGCGATGGTGCAGCCCACCGAGCCCGGTCCGCTCGCCGCCCATGGGGCGACCCCCGCCGAGCTGCGCGACCGGATCGAGGCCGAGCGCGGCGGTGCGCCCTTCCTGGTCTTCCGCGACGGGGCCGGCGCGCAGCGCCTGTTCGTGCTGGAGGCGCAGCGCACCCGGGTCAGCCTCGGCCGCAGCCCCGGCAACGACATAGCGCTGGTGTGGGACACCGAGGTGTCCCGCCTGCACGTCGAGCTTGAGCGCCTGGGCGACGAGTGGACGCTCAGCGACGACGGCCTGTCGCGCAACGGGTCGTTCGTCAACGGCCAGCGCATCGGCGGACGCACCCGGCTGCGCGACGGTGACATCGTGCGCGTGGGCCAGACCTCGCTGGCCTTCCGGGTGCCCGAGTCCCCCGACTCGCGGCCCACCCAGGCGGCGGGGGCGGGGTCCGCCCCGTCCGACCTGACCGCCGCCCAGCGCCGGGTCCTCGTGGCGCTCTGCCGGCCCTACGGCGCGGGCGAGTGGGCCACGCCGGCCACCAACCAGCACATCGCCGACGAGCTGTTCCTCTCCGTGGACGCCGTCAAGGCCCAACTGCGCGCGCTCTTCCAGCGCTTCGCGCTCGACCACCTGCCCCAGAACCAGAAGCGCTCCGTGCTGGCCATGCGGGCGATGCAGGCCGGCATCGTCACTCCGCGCGACCTGGACGCGGGGTAGGCCGCCCGGGCAATCAGCGCTCCGGCGTCTCGATGCGCACCACGTCGTCCTCGTTGAGGACGCTCACCCACGTCACGTCCTCGTCCGCGACCACGGCGAACGGGCCGCGGCCCGTCTCGATCGGGTCGCCGATGCGCTCGCGGCTCTCGGCGCCGACGCGCACCACGTCGCCGCGGCGCCGGCGCGTGACCCACACCACGCCGTCGGCCTCGTCGACGCGCGCGGGCTGGGCGCCGACGTCGACGAAGTCGCGCTGGAGGGTGTTGGGCGAGATCCGCGTGATTGTCTGCTCGCCCTCGTTGGCCACCCACACGCCGTTGCCGATGGTCAGCCAGCCCGGCTTGGAGCCGACGTTGATCGCCTCCTGCTCCTCGCCGGAGAGGCGGATGCGCGTGACGGTGGCCGACGCCGTGTTGGTCACCCACACCGCGTCGTAGCCCACGGCCAGGGCGCGCACGCCGGCCTCCACGGCGATGAACCGCTGCTCGTTCGTCTCGCGATCGATGCGCACCACGCCGTCGGGTCTGCGGACCGCGACCCAGATCGCGCCCTCGCCGGTGTCGACGGCGAACGGCTCGCCGGGCAGCGCGGTCGCGGGGCCCGCGCGCCGGCCCGTCTGCAGGTCGAAGCGCAGCAGGGAGCGCGTCGGCTGCTTGACCACCCACAGGCGGTCGTAGCCCGCGTGCACGGCCGTCACGCCCTCCCCGACCGGCAGCGGCGGACGGACGCGCCTGCCGGTGTCAGCCTCGAAGCGCAGGACGTCGTCGTCCGAGGCGCTGCCCACCCACAGGAAGCCGCCTCCGAGTGTCAGGGCGTTGGGTCGTGTGTCCACCGGCACGCGGTCGACCACCTCGGGCACGGCGGGCGGCGGCACGATCGCCGAGGCGGGCGGCCCGCTGGTCTGCGGCCCCGGCTCCTCGCCCTCGCCCACGAGCGCGGCGGCGGCCACGCCGCCCAGCGCTAGGAGGACGACCGCCGCGGCGGCGGCCAGCGCGGCGCGGGGCACCCCGCCGCGCCCGGCGACCGCGCCCCCGGCGGTCACCGGGGTGTCGCCGCGCCCGGGCACCGTCACCGCCGTGGGCGGCTCGCCTGCGGGGGCGCGCGTCTCTTCGAAGGGAGCGGCCTCGCCCACGGCGACCATGCGCTCGGGCTCGCCGGCCTCCTGGACGCCCGCCGCGGCCAGGGCGGCGCGACCCAGGTCGCCGGCCGAGGGGAAGCGGTCGGCGGGCTGCTTGGCCAGCGCGCGGCGCACGACCGGGACGAAGGCGGCGGGCACGCCGTCGGCCTCCCCGGGCGGCTCGTCGTTGAGGTGAGCCCACAGCGTGGCCTCGTCGCCCGAGCGCATGAACGGCGCGCGGCCCGTCAGGAGGTGCACGAGCACGCAGCCCAGCGCGTAGACGTCGGCGCGGGCGTCCACCCGCTCCCCGCGGATCTGCTCGGGGGCCACGTAGCCCAGCGTGCCCACCCACCCGCCGGCCTGGGTGGTGCCCGACTCGGAGGTCACGCGCTTGGTCAGGCCGAAGTCGGTGAGGTAGGCGTGGTCGCCGGCACCGAGCAGCACGTTGGCCGGCTTGACGTCACGGTGCACCAGGCCGCGGGCGTGTGCGGCGTCCAGCGCGCCGCCGACCTGGGCGACGATGCGTGCCGCGTCTGAGGGCTGCAGCTTGCCGCCGGCGCGGACGCGCGCGCGAAGGTCCTCGCCCTCCACGTAGCGCATGACGATGAAGAGCTGGCCGTCGCGCTCGCCCGCGTGGTAGATCGGGATGACGTTGGGATGCTCGATCGAGGCCGCGGCCTTGGACTCGCGCCCGAAGCGCTCGCGGAAGTCCTCGTCCTCGGCCAGGCCGGGCGCTATCAGCTTCAGCGCGACGGTGCGCTCGAGGGCGAGCTGCGTGGCGCGGTAGACGACCCCCATCCCGCCGCGCCCCGCGAGCCCGTCGATGCGGTGATCGGCGAAGACCTCGCCTTCGGTGAGCTCGGGCATCCGCGCGCATTGTCGCGCAAGCGGAGACTCAACTCCGGCCGATCTGCCTCAGGAGGCCTCCTGGTTGGCCACCGCGGCCATCAGCGTGAGCCCGCCGTCGACCACGTAGGAGGAGCCGGTCACGTAGCCGGACTCGGGCGAGCACAGCCAGGCGATCAGGGCGGCGACCTCGCGGGCGTCGCCGGGTCGCCCGGCGGGGATCATCGGGCGCGGGCGATCATGGGGATCGATGTCCTCCCCGCCGGTCATCGCGGTGGCGATCTCGCCCGGGGCGACGGCGTTGACGCAGATGCCGTGCTCTGCCAGCTCGAGGGCCAGCACCTTGGTCAGGCCGCCGAGGCCATGCTTGGCGGCCACGTAGGACGCGGCGCCGCGCAGGGCGACGTGCTCGTGGACCGAGGTCACGTTGACGATCCGCCCGCCGGCGCCCGCGGCGATCATGCGCCGCGCCGCCTCCTGCGCGGTGGAGAGGGGGCCCACCAGGTCGACGGCCAGCACGCGCCAGAACGTCTCGGTGTCGACCTCCAGGACCGGCGCTCGGGGCCCGATGCCGGCGTTGTTGACCAGGGCGTCCAGGCCGCCCAGGGCGTCCGCCAGCTCCCCGACGACCCGGCCGCCGGTATCGGGATCGGTGAGGTCCAGCGGGCGGTGCTCGGCCCGCCGACCTGCGCGATGCACCTCCTCGACGGTATCCAGCGCCCCCTCCTCGTCGCCGAACCAGGTGATGCCGACGTCCCAGCCGTTGGTGGCGAGGGCGACCGCGGTGGCCCGGCCGATGCCGGAGTCCGCTCCGGTGACGATCGCGACGGGCACGGTCGCTGCGCTACCCACGGGCCCGGTCGGGCAAGCGGGCGCCCCGGACCGCCATACGTCACCCTTCCGCCGGTGCGCGTCGCGGTGGTGGGCCACGTCGAGTGGGTGGAGTTCCTGACCGTGGATCGCGTGCCGCGGCCCGGGGAGATCGTCCACGCCCGTGAGCGCTTCGAGGAAGCCGGGGGCGGCGGCGCGGTGGCCGCGGTGCAGCTCGCGCGCCTGGCCGGTGGGGTGGACTTCCTCACCGCGCTGGGAGCCGGCGCGCTGGGCGGGCGGGCGCGCGAGGCGCTCGAGGTCCGCGGGGTGACCGTGCACGCCGGCGGGCGCGAGGTGCCCCAGCGCCGTGCGTGCACCTGGCTGGACGCCGAGGGCGAGCGCACGATCACGGTGATCGGCGAGCGGATCGTCCCCCACCGCGCCGACCCGCTGCCCTGGGAGCGGTTGGCCCACGTTGACGGCGTCTACTTCACGGGCGGCGACGCCGAGGCGCTGTGCGCGGCCCGGGCGGCGCGCGTCCTGGTGGCCACGCCACGGGCGCGGGATGCCCTGGTGGCCGCCGGTGTGCAGCTCGACGTGCTCGTGCACAGCGGCAGCGACGAGGGCGAGCGCGTCGAGCCCGGCGAGCTGTCCCCGCCGCCCGCGCTGACCGTCACCACCCTGGGTGCCCGGGGCGGGCGGTGGCGCAGCGAGGCGGGCCGCGAGGGCCGGTGGGAGGCGGCTCCGCTCCCGGCTCCTGTGGCCGACGCGTACGGAGCCGGGGATACCTTCGCCGCGGCACTTACCTTCGCGCTCGCCTCGAGCTGGAAGATGGAGGCCGCACTCGCCTTCGCCGCCCGCTGCTCCGCGGCCTGCCTCACCGGCCGCGGCCCCTACGGCGCGCAGCTGCCGGCACCCTGATCAGCGGTTTCGCTTTCGATCGCCGGAATCTCGGGTTTCGCCTTCGATCGCCGGAACCGGCGATCTTCGGCGACGTCAGGTGCTTTTCCGACCGCATTGGTAGGATTACCCCGATGATCTTCACCACCAAGGCGGAGTACGGCGTGCGCCTGCTGGTCGAGCTCGGGCGGCAGCCCAGTGACCAGCCCGTCTCGCTCAAGGCGATCTCCGAGGCCGAGGGCCTGCCCCTCGCCTACCTCGAGCGCATCGCCGCCCTGCTCAAGAAGGCCGGCGTCGTCGCCGCCACGCGGGGCGCCCACGGCGGCTACCGGCTGGCTCGCGACCCGGCGGCCATCACGATGGACGAGGTCGTGCTCGCCCTGGAGGGCGTCGTCGCGCCCATGGCCTGCTTCATCGACGACAGCACCAGCGAGCGCGGAGTCCTGTGCTCCCACACCGACGACGGTGGGGAGACCTGCGCCACCAAGCTGCTGTGGATGCGCGTCCACGGCGGAGTGCTGCGTGCGCTGGCGGGCACCACGCTGGCCGAGCTGATCGCCTTCGCCGATCACGGCCCGACAGTGCCGACGGCAGCCACGATATCCGGCGCTCCTCCACCCGCCCTCCAGTCCCATCTCTAGAACCTCGTCCCAGAAAGCGACACGCATGCCTGAGCTCCTCATCGAGAACCTTCACGTCAGCGCCGGCGGCAAGCAGATCCTCAAGGGGCTCGACCTCGCCGTGCGCTCGGGAGAGGTCCACGCGCTGATGGGCCCCAACGGGTCGGGCAAGTCGACCCTGGCCAACGCGATCATGGGCCACCCCAACCTCGAGGTCACGCAGGGGCGCATCGTCTTTGACGGCGAGGACATCACCGAGGCCGACCCCGACGAGCGCGCCCGCGCCGGCCTGTTCATGGCCTTCCAGTACCCGGTCTCCATCCCCGGCGTGACCGTCACCAAGTACCTGCGCATGGTCATGAACGCGCACCGCAACCAGCGCGGCGAGGAGGACATCTCGCTCAAGGACTTCCGCAGGACGGTCGAGGAGGCGATGGAGCTCACCAGCGTCCCCAAGGAGTTCTCCAGCCGCTACCTCAACGAGGGCTTCTCGGGCGGCGAGAAGAAGCGCATGGAGATCCTCCAGCTCGCGCT
>JBBJOB010000177.1:0-4695 GCA_037721455.1 Solirubrobacteraceae bacterium
CGCCGCCGCAGGGTGGCGCTCCCCCCGTGCCCCAACAGGGCGCTCCTCCCGTGCCCCAGGGCCCGCCGCCCGCACCCCAGGGCGCTCCCGTCCAACCGCCGGGGGTGACGCCGTGAACGGCGCCGCGCAGGGCGGGTCGATGGACTGGGCGGCCCTCTCGCCGCTGCTGGCCCTGGCCGGCGGAGCGATAGCTGTCCTGATGGTGGGCCTGTTCCCGGGCCGCGGCGTGCGCGACCGGCTCGTGCCCGGGCTGGCGCTGTTCACCCTGGCGGTCACCGCGGGGCTGCTCGTGTGGCAGTACGACACCTCGACCGACCTGCTCGAGGGCGCGCTGCGCATGGACGGGCTGACGGTCACGCTGTCGTTCGTCTTCGTCGTGGCCGGCATGGCGACCGTCGTGATGACCTGGCGCCACCTCGATCCGGTCGAGTCGCCGGGCCCCGAGCTCTACACCCTGCTGCTCAGCTCGATCGGCGGCATGGTCGTGCTCGTCGCGGCGCAGGACCTCATCACGCTGTTCCTGGGCTTCGAGCTGCTGTCCATCCCGCTGTACGTGCTGTGCGCGATCCAGCTTCGCCGCCGCGGCTCGCTGGAGTCGGGGCTGAAGTACCTCGTGGTCGGCTCGGTGGGCTCGGCCACGCTGGTCTACGGCTTCGCGCTGATCTACGGCGCCGCGGGCACGACCGGCTTCGCGGGCATCGCGACCGCGATCTCGGGCGATCTGAGCAGCGACGTGCTGCTGCTGGCCGGACTGGCGCTGGCCCTCGTGGGCTTCGCCTTCAAGGCCTCGGTGGCGCCCTTCCACCAGTGGACCCCCGACGTCTACGAGGGCGCCCCCACCCCGATCACCGCGTTCATGGCCACGGCCACCAAGGCGGCGGCGCTGGGCGTGCTGCTGCGCTTCCTCGGCGTCGCACTGCTTCCCGCGGCCGAGGCCTGGGCGCTGCCGGTGGCCGTGCTGGCGGCGGTCACGATCGTCGTGGGCAACGTCGGGGCGCTGGGCCAGAGCTCGCTCAAGCGCCTGCTGGCGTGGTCGGGCGTCGCGCAGGCCGGCTACCTGCTGGCCGGGGTGGTGGTGGGCACCTCGCTGGGCGTGCAGGCCACGGTCTTCTACCTCGCCGTCTACCTGTTCATGAACATGGCCGCCTTCGCCGTGGTCGCCGCGCGCGAGCGCGAGACCAACCTGGGCGACTCGGTCGAGGCGCTGGCCGGCCTGGGCACGAGCCGGCCATGGCTGGCCTGGCCGATGACCATCGCCATGCTCGCGCTGGCCGGCTTCCCGCTCACCGCGGGGTTCTTCGGAAAGTTCAAGCTGATCGAGGCCGCGGTGACCTCCGGTTATGCCTGGGTCGGTCTGATGATCGTCATCGGCTCGATGATCTCCCTGGCCTACTACCTCAAGGTGATCGCGGCGATGTGGATGCGCGAGGCGCCCGCGGGAGCGGCCGCCGTCGCCGCCACGGGCCCCCGGCCCGCGCTGGCCGGCGCATCGACCGAGGCCCCGGTCGCCGCGCCCACGCACCACACACGCCGGGGGACGCGCGAGCTGACCGTCATGGCCGTGCTCTTCGGCGCGGCCACCTTGGCGGCCGGAATCGTCCCCCAGCCGCTGCTGGACTTCGCCGCCAAGGCCGGCGAGGCGTTCCCGGGGTTGTTCTAGGCTCAACCCATGGACGAACGCAAGCCCGACCCCACCGAGGACCCACGTGACACGGACACCGGTGCGGGCTACCCCGAGGAGCAGCCCGAGGGGGTCGGCGAGCCCACCGGGCGCGAGGCCCCACCCGAGCGCGAGAAGGGCGACGGCGGCGCCGACGCGCCGAGCACGAGCAGCGAGCACGAGGGCGACCCCGAGCAGGCCACGGGCAACCCCGACTCGGGGTAGGCGCCGCTACAGGAGCGGCAGACCCTCGGCGGCGGCGGCCGCGTTGAGCTGCGCATCGAAGGACGCGAAGCGCATGCTCGGGTCCGCCTGGATCACCGCGAGTGCCGTAGCAAGTTGAACGGCGTCGTAGGCGCGCAGCGGGTGGCGGGCAACGAGGCTCACGCCGTGCTGGAGTATGCGAGGCGACACACCCACCGTCACGAACCGCGGTCCAGCACCCCCCACGTCGTTGGCAAACGCCACGGTGAGATGCTGAGCTTGGCGGGCCGACAGCTCGCCGGTGCGGTGCTTGCGCCACAGTGCTGCAGGAACCTCGACCTGCGTGACCGCGCTGATCGTGATACGTCCGAGCGGACGGACGAGTTCGTGCCCCGGCTCCGCCACGTAGAGCTTGACCACAGCCGACGAGTCGGCGAAGGCGTTCAGTCGCGATCCTCGAGTATGATGTCGGAGAGCATCTTGCCCTTCGCCGCCTGCCGTGAGGCCTCCGCGAGCTCTACCGGGTCGGGCCGGGGCCCAGCCTTGAGTGCCGGCTCGGTCAGCAGGCCCATCCGCCGTAGCCGCTCGCGGTAGCGGTCCGTGTCGGTGTCGGCAGCGTCGGGATCGACGAGCGCCCGCAGCGCTGTCGCCGCGACCGCGTTGACGCTCTTGCCCTCGCGGTCGGCGAACGCGCGTAGGTCGTCGGCCAGGTCGTCATCGACACGAAGCGTGAGCTGAGCCATGCGCTGGCACGGTAGCATGCATGCCTGCACGCCGGGCGGGCACCTCTGTTCCGACGCCACCCGGCGCTAGGGTCACCGCTCCGTGACCGTCCCCGCCGAGAGCTTCAGCGACGCCGAGCGCGCACGCCTGGCACCGCACTTCACCGACCTGGACGGGCCGGTCTTCGCCCTCACCAACCTGCCCGAGACGGTCAAGGGGGCGCTGTTCGCGCGCTACTCGCGCTACCCCGGCACGTTGCGCAGGCTGTTCCTCGACGAGTTCGCCGACTCGCTGCCCGAGCACGCCGGGCGCTTCGAGGCCGGGGAGGGCGAGCGGGCTGCGGCGCTCTACGACCGCATCTTCGTGGGCTACGGCGACGACTCGGTGGCCCAGCTCGGCGGGGCGCACGTGGCCTGCGAGTGGGTCAGCAACGTTCTCACCAAGGTGCTCCAGCGCCCGCGCCTGGCCGCCTACCTGGAGCAGTCCACCCGCTACATCGCCTACGACGCGCCCATGCCCGGAGGAGGGTTCCGGTACTTCCGCGACCCGTCGCTGGGGCCGGAGTACGAGCGGGCGATGGACGACCTGTTCGCGACCTACGCCGGCGCGCTGCCCCGGGTGCAGGCGTGGGCCGCGGAACGCTTTCCTGCGCCCGCCGGCGAATCCTCGGCCGCGCACGAGCGCGCGCTGCGCGCCAAAGCGCTGGACCTTCTGCGCGGCCTGCTGCCCGCCGCCTCGCTGTCCCACATGGGCATCTACGCCTCGGGCCAGACCTACGAGCAGCTCATCCTGCACCTGCTGGCCCACCCGTTGCCCGAGGCGCGCCACTCCGGGCGGCTGATTCTCGAGGCCGTCAAGGCGGTGATGCCCAGCTTCGTCGCTCGCGTCGAGCGCCCCGAGCGCGGCGGCGAGTGGGTCGGGCACCTCGAGGCGCGCGAGCAGGCGGCCGCGCGCTGGGCGGGGCGTCTGGGGCTGGACCGCGCGCCCGGTGACGATGGCGCGGGCGGGCCGTCGGTCCGCCTGCTGCACGTCGACGGCGACGAGGAGGCGCTGCTGGCCGCGCTGCTCTTCGAGGCCGCGGCGGTGAGCGAGGAGGAGGCCCGCATCCGCGTCAGCGCACTGGGGGCCGACGAGCGCGCCCGGGTCCTGGCCGACCTGGTGGGCGAGCGTGCCAACCGCCGCCACCGCCCCGGCCGCGGCTTCGAGGCCCTGCGCTACCGCTTCGAGATCGTCAGCGACTACGGGGCCTTCCGCGACCTGCAGCGCCACCGCATGCTCACCGTCCAGTGGCAGGGCCTCACGCCCGACCTGGGCGCAGGCGTCCCTGAGGAGCTCGACGAGGCCGGGGTCGGTGACGACTACCGCCGTGCGCTGGACGTCTCGCGCGCCGCCTACGAGCGGCTGCGCGGCGAGGGCCGCGCGCGCGAGGCTGCCTACGCGCTCTGCCTGGGCTATCGCATCCGCTACGTGCTCGACCTCAACGCCCGCGAGGCCATGGCGCTCATCGAGCTGCGCTCGGGGCGCGAGGGCCACCCGGGCTACCGCGCCGTGGCCCAGGAGATGCACCGCCAGATCGCCGCCCAGCACCCCGCCGTGGCCGACGCCATGCGCCACGTGGACACCACAGCGGAGCCCCGGCTGGAGCGCATCCTGTCGGAGATGCGCACGCAGGCGCGCGCCGACACGGTCGGGCACACGTAGCGCCCCGCGGGCCCACCCCGTTTGGCCGACACCCGCCGACGGGCAGCCACGCCGGTGCCGTGAGCGGACCCGAGCGCCCCACCATCACCACCTACCGCGACGGGCCGCTGCTCGTCCGCGGGCCGTTCGAGCTGCTCGACCAGGACGGCACGGTCATCGATACGGGGCGGCGCACGGTCGCGCTGTGCCGCTGTGGCAAGTCGCGCACCCGCCCGCTGTGCGACGGCACCCACCGCCTCGTGCAGTTCAGCGCGCCGGGGACGCTGGAGTCAGGCCCCGAGGGCGACGGCACCGTCGCCGGCGGGGCCGGTGTTCGTGAGTACGGGCCGTCGCCGGGAGTCGCCGGCGACGGCTGACGCCGCACGGTGATCCGGGAGTGTGCCTCTGGCACATGACCGGTCGCCGGG
>JBBJOB010000178.1:0-4690 GCA_037721455.1 Solirubrobacteraceae bacterium
TCGCCAACGGCGTGCGCGCAGGGAGACGCCGCGCGTTCGTGCGCCGTAGCTCGCCGGGTCCACCCGCGACTGAGTCTCAGTATCTTGTGCCCGGATGCTCGACGCCTTCGACGTGCCGTTCATGCAGCGGGCCCTCGTCGCCGGGCTCGTCCTGGCGGTGCCGCTCGGGCTCGTCGGCACCTGGGTGGTACTGCGAGCGCTCGCCTTCTTCAGCCACGCCGTGGGAGTCGGCACCTTCCCCGGGGTGGTGGTCGGACTGGGCGTGCCGGCCATCGGGCCCTTCGTGGGCGCCGCCGCGGCCGCCGGAATACTGACCGCGGCGGTCGTCGGGCTCGAGCGCGACGAGCGCATCCAGGGCGGCGCGGTGACCGGTCTCGCTCTCTCGACCGCCATGGCGCTCGGAGCGGTCCTGCTCACCACCGCCTTCGGATCATCGACGCCGGTGGAAGCGGTGCTCTTCGGATCCCTCCTTGCCATCACCGACGCCGACGTGCTGCGCTGCGTCGTGGTCGCGCTGGCTGCCATCCTCGTCGTCGGGCTCGGTGCGCGGCGGATGCAGAGCGTGGCCTTCGACCGCCACTGGTCGCGCCCGGCCGGAGCCCGCCCGGGATTGGTCGATCTCGCGCTGCTCGTCCTCGTCGCGGCGACGGTCGTGGTGGCGCTGCCGGTGGTGGGATCGCTGTTGGTGTCGGGGCTGCTCATTCTGCCCGCGGCCACGGCACGCGTGCTCACCGCCGACGTCTTCACGATGCTTCCGGTGGCCGTTGTCCTGTGCGGCACCGCGATCGTGGTCGGCCTCGCTGTCGCCCGCGAACTCGATGCACCCCCGGGGTCCGTGATCTGCGCGACCGCCGGGCTCGCCTTCGCGGTGACGGTGCTCGCCGACCGCCTGCGCAAGAGGAGGGGCTCGCCGTGAGCGCCGCCGTCGTGGTCGACGGACTGCGCGTGGCCTTCGGCGCCCGGCTGGTGCTCGAGGACGTCTCCTTCTCCCTGCCCTCCGGCACCTTCGTCGGGATCCTGGGGCCCAACGGCGCGGGCAAGACCACGCTCCTGCGAGCGCTGCTGGGCGACGTGGCGATCGAGGGGCGGGTGGACCTTGAGCGGCCGATCGCCTATGTGCCTCAGCTCACCGAGGTGCAGGCCGCCTTCCCGATCGACGCGCTCGGTGTGGTGCTGATGGGCTGCTACCCGCGGCTGGGCTGGTGGCGGCGCCCCTCGCACAGGGAGCGCGACCACGCCCGGGCGCTGCTCGAGCGCGTCGGGTTGGCCGACCGCGCCCGCTCCCCGTTCGACGAGCTGTCCGGCGGCCAGCGCCAGCGGGTGCTGCTGGCCCGCGCGCTGGCGCAGGAGGGCAGCGTGGTGCTCCTCGACGAGCCGCTGTCGGGCATCGACGTGCGGTCGCGGGAGGTGATGCTCGAGGTGATCGGCGAGCAGGCACGAGAAGGGGCCACGGTGCTCATGACCACGCACGACCTGGCCGAGGCGGCGCGGGTGTGCGACCGCATGCTCGTCCTCAACCGCGTCCTGGTGGCGCAGGGCGCCACCGAGGAGATCTTCACCGAGGATGTCCTGCGTCGTGCCTACGGGGCAGGCGCCCTGGTGCTCGAGGGGCGCACGGCGGTGCTCGACGACCCCCATCACCATCACGGGCACGGGCACGGGCACGGGTAGCTGCTGCCATGGAGTGGCTGATCGACCCGTGGACGTCGGGCATCATGCGCCGGGCCTTCGCCGAGGCCATCCTGATGGGTACCGTGGCCGGCGGCCTGGGCTGCTTCGTCCTCCTGCGCGGCCTGGCCTTCCTGGGGGAGTCGGTCGCGCACACGCTGATCTTCGGCGTCGTGGTCGCGTTCCTGCTGGGTGGGCCCGTCGCCCTGGGGGCCGTGGGCGCCGCGGCGCTCACCGTCGCGCTCTCGAGCGTCCTGGCCGCCGACCGGCGCTTCTCGGTCGATGTGTCGATGGGCGTCCTGCTGCCGACCTTCTTCGGCCTGGGGGTGACGCTCATCGCGCTCACCGAGGGCTACCAGACGAGGCTGGAGGACACGCTCTTCGGCGCGATTCTCGAGGTCACCGATCTCGACCTCGCGCTGGCGGGCGCCGTGGCGCTGCTGGTGGCCGTGACGCTTGCGTGCGCCGGCAAGGAGCTGGTCCTGGCGACCTTCGACCGCCCCATGGCGCGCGCCATGGGCTACCGCCTGGGCCTGCTCGACCTGCTGCTCTTCGCGGTCGTCACGCTGGCCGCGGTGGTCGCCCTGCGCGCGGTGGGCAACGTCCTGCTCACCGCGATGCTGCTGGGACCCGCGCTGAGCGCCCGCCTGCTCACGCGGACGTTCTGGCCGATGGTGGCCACGGCGGCCGGCCTGGGAGCGTTCGCGGGCATCGCAGGGCTGTACTGGTCGTGGTCGACCAACGTGGGCGGCGGCGCGGCCATCGTCCTGGTCGTCGCGGCCCTCTTCGCGTGCGTCGCGGGGGGACACGCCGTCACGAGCGGGGTACGGCGGCGGTCGCCTGCGCCGGTTGCGGAAGCGGGCCTGGGTCACTAGGCTCGGTGATAATGAGCCTCATTCCACATAGATGCACCCGAGTCGCCCTGCTCGGGGCAGCGACACTGACCCTTGGCACCGCGGGGTGCGGCGGCGACGGGGACGGCGGGGCACCCGCGTCTGGCGCCGGCGCCGGCGAGCCCCTCGAGGTCGTGGCCACGACGATGCAGTTGCAGGACTTCGCCCGCCAGGTGGGCGGGGAGCGGGTGAGCGTCAGCGGCATCCTGGGTCCAGACAACGAGCCGCACGAGTACGAGCCGACGCCGTCGGACGCGGAGACGCTCGCCGACGCGGATGTCGTGCTCGAGAACGGAGCCAACCTCGACGACTGGCTCGAGGATCTACTGAGCAACGCCGGAGGCGACGCTGAGCGCGTGACCACCGCCGAGGGGATCGAGCTGCTGCCGACCGAGGAGGAGGGCTTCCCCGGCGATCCTCACATCTGGCACGACCCCGACGCCGCCAAGCGCATGGTCGACAACATCGCGGCGGGCCTCTCGACCGCCGATCCCGACAACCGGGAGACCTACGAGCGCAACGCCATGGCCTACAAGCAGGAGCTCGACGGCATGGCGAGCCAGATCCGTGAGATCTTCGCGCCGATCCCGCCGGAGGAGCGCAAGCTGATCACCACCCACGACGCGTTCGGGTACTTCGTGCGGGCCTACGACCTCGAGCAGGTGGGCACCGTCCTGCCCACGGTGACCACCGAGTCCGAGCCCTCGGGCCGGCAGGTGCAACAGCTCGTAGACGAGATTCGC
Organism: Solirubrobacteraceae bacterium; assembly: GCA_037721455.1. Taxonomy (GTDB): domain Bacteria; phylum Actinomycetota; class Thermoleophilia; order Solirubrobacterales; family Solirubrobacteraceae; genus Siliceabacter. The sequence goes on from JBBJOB010000178.1 coordinate 3,305, forward strand.
GAGCAGGACGTGGAGGCCATCTTCACCGAGGAGGCCGTCGACGCCAGCCTCGAGCGCCAGATCGCCCAAGAGGCAGGCGCCGAGGTCTCGAGCTCGCTCTACGCCGACGTGCTCGGCGGACCCGGCTCGGGGGCGGAGACCTTCGTCGCCGCCGAGCTCGCCAACGCCCAGGCCATGGTCACGGCCTGGCAGGGCTCCTGAGGCGCGGCGCCGGGCGCCCGGTCCCTCACCGACGCCTGGGGCGAGCCGACACCCGCCCCAGGCCGGCCGGGTTGCCTAGCCCTCCTGCGCCCAGGCGGTGCGCCACTCGCGCATCTGTGCGATCTCCTGCTCCTGGGCGGCGGTGATCTCGCGGGCCAGTTCCTGCATCCCGGGGTTCTCGCCGCGCTCGAGCTCGACGTCGGACATCACGATGGCTCCCTGGTGGTGGGGGATCATCATGTCGATGAAGGCCAGGTCGAAATTCTGCGCGGAGCCCAGCACCCCGTGGTCCATGCCCATGCCCATCATCTCCATGGACATGCCCATGCCCTCGGACTCGACGCCCTCCAGTTCGCCGTCCAGCGCCTCTTCAAGCTCGGCGATCTCGGCCTTCTGCGAAGTGATGATCTGCTCGGACAGCTCGCGCAGCTCCGGGCGCTCGGAGCGCTCCAGGGCCATCTCGGCCATGTCGACGGCCCCCTGATGGTGGGGGATCATCATCTCGGCGAAGTACCGGTCGGTGCCGTTGGCCTCGGTGTCGTCCCCGCCGCAGGCAGCCAGCGCGCCCAGTGACAGGACCAGGGCAGCGGCGAGGGCCAGCGTGCGGATCGGGTGAGCAAAACGCTTCATATGCGCTCCTCTGGTTCGTTGAATCGGTGCGCGCATCCGGAGGAGGACGGCTGGGAGCCCAGCCCGTCGCGACCGCACGGTTGTATCACTGCGATGACCACCTTCTGAAGGATGTCGGGTATGAGCATTCGTTCAGGTAATATGCCGGCGCGTGAGCCACGGTCCGGAAGGTGTTCCCCCGCCCGCGCGCATCGACGCGCAGACCGCCGGCGCGATCGCCGAGACCATGCACGCCCTGGCCGCCCCCAGCCGCGTACGGATCCTGGCTTGCCTCAAGGACACGCCGTCCTCGGTGACGCTGCTGGCCGAGCACGTCGAGATGGAGGCCTCCGCGGTCTCCCACCAGCTACGCGTGCTGCGCCACCTCGGCCTCGTCGTTCGCGCGCGCCAGGGCCGCAACGTCATCTACGCCCTGCACGACGACCACGTCGGCACCCTGCTCGACCACGCGGCCTACCACGTCGACCACCTGCGCCTGGGCGACACCGCGCCCCCGCGCGAACGGCGCAGCGCGTGAGCACCAAAGAGCACGACCACCACCACGGAGACGACCAC
>JBBJOB010000179.1:0-4667 GCA_037721455.1 Solirubrobacteraceae bacterium
TCGCCAACGTGGTCCTCGTCGACGAGGTCAACCGCGCGTCGCCCAAGACGCAGTCGGGCCTGCTGGAGTGCATGCAGGAGCGCCGGGTGACCGTCGACGGCCACACCCACGAGCTGGCCCGCCCCTTCATGGTGCTGGCCACCCAGAACCCGGTGGAGTTCGAGGGCACCTACCCACTGCCCGAGGCGCAGGTCGACCGTTTCATGGTACGCATCTCGCTGGGCTATCCCAGCGCGGAGGCCGAGGCGCACATGCTCGGCCTCCACGACGCCCGCGACCTCACCGAGCAGCTCGAGCCGGTGGCCGACGCGGCCTCGGTGCTGGCCGCCCAGGACGCCGCCCGGCGCGTCCGCGCGGCGCAGCCGCTGCGCCGATACGTCGTCGCGCTGCTGGCCCACACCCGCGATGACGCGCGCGTGGAGCTGGGCGCCTCGCCGCGCGCCGGCCTCCTGCTCCTGCGCGCCGCCAAGGCGCGAGCGCTGCTGCGGGGCCGCGACCACGCCCTGCCCGACGACGTCCAGGCCCTCGCGGACACCGTGCTGGCCCACCGCATCGTCCTGGAGCCCGAAGCGATCGAGGCCACACCGGCCCAGGTCGTCGCCGACGCGCTCGCGGCCACCCCGGCGCTGTGACGCGGTCGCGCCGCGAGGGCGAGGGCGCACAGCGCGGGGCGCGCGTCCACGCGGGCGGACTCCTCGCGCCGCCGCCCGCCGGCCCCCGTGCGGGCTCGGTGGCCACTCTCGGGGCCTTGCTGCTGGCCACCGCCGCCCTGTTCGGCGCGGCGCCCCTCTACGTGGGGGGACTGGCGCTCATGCTGCTGGCCGGCATCAGCGCGCTCTGGATGACCATCGTCGCGCGCGGCCTGCGCGTGGATCGCTGCGTGGAGACCCAGCGCGTCGTGGAGGGCGAGGCGCTGGCCGTGGTTCTCGACGTTCGCTGCGGGCGCCTGCCCCTGCCGCCGGGGCGTGTGCGCGACCCCGTGCTGGGCCTGGACGAGCCCCTGCCCGCCGGGCGCGCCCGGGCCCGCCTGCGCACGCAGGTGCGCTTCCCGCGCCGTGGACGCCGGCGCCTGGGCCCGGTGCGCTTCGCGGTGCGCGACCCGCTCGGGCTGGCCGCACGCGAGCTCGAGGTCGCCGATAGTGCCCGGGAGGACGTACTGGTGCTCCCCGGCGTGCACCCCGTGGTGAGCATGCGTGAGGGCACCCACGGGAAGCGGCGACGCGCCGGGGCACGCAGCGCGGACGCCGCGGCGGCCACCGACCTGGACGGCGTCGGGGCGCTGCAGGAGGGCACGCCGGCCTCACGGATCTTCTGGCCCTCGGTGGCCCGCGGCGGCGCGCCCCTGGAGCGCCGGATGGTGGCCGAGGGCGACGGCCGCCCACTCGTGGTGCTGGACCCGCGCGGGGGCGACGAGGAGGCCGTCGACGCCGCGGTGCGCGCCACCGCCTCGCTGGCCGTTGCGCTGGCCCGCGCGGGCGGCTGCGCCGTGCTGCTGCCCGGCGATCGTCGGCCCACGCTGCTCGAGCCCTCCCTGTCGGCCTGGCCCCACCTGCACGCGCGCCTGGCCGTCGTAGGCGCGATCGCCGGCCCGCGCCCCGGCGCCGCGGCGGTCCGAGGGGGCACCGTCATCCACGTCGCGGCCCGTCCCCTGGCCCGCCCACCCCGCGCGGCAGGAGCAGGGCGGTCAGCCGCCGCGCGGCTTCTCGTGATCCCCGGCGCTCCGCCGCCCGCCGCACCGCGGGGCGCCCGCGCGGCCTTCACCGTCGCGGGCTGCACCGGCTATGACCTCACCCCGCGCCGTCCCGCGCGTGATCGCATTCCGAGGGAGGCCGTCGCGTGAGCGCCGTCGCCGCACCCCGCCCGGCGGGGCGTGCCGCCGGCCCGCTCGTGCGTCCCCTCACCGCTCGCGCCGGCGCGCTCGTGGCGCTGGCTGTGCTCGGCGCGCTGCGATGGGGCGATCTCGTGGCCCCGGCGCAGCCCGGCCGGCTCCTGGGCGGCGTCGTGCTCGGCGCGGGCGTCGCCATCGCGGTGATCGGCCTGCGCGCGGCGCCCCGTGGGGTACGCGCCGCCGCGCTGGGCGCCGTCGCCCTCGGCGTGGTGGCCGCGGCGCTCCTGCTGGCCGGGGTACCCGCCAGGTTCCTCAGGCCCGCGGCCTGGGATGACCTGGTCGCCGGGCTGTCGCAGGGGATCGGCGTGCTCGCAGGGGTGGGCATCCCGTACGACGGGGGTGAGGCCTGGGTGCGCATCGCCCTCCTCGCCGGCGGTGTCCTGCTCCCGCCGCTGGCCGCCGCGGCCGCGTTCCGCGTGCGACGCGACGGCGCCGTCGCGTCGCCCCTGCCCGCGCTGCTGGTCCTCGGTGTCCTGTTCGGGGTCCCCGCCGTGCAGCTCGAATCCGGCAGCCCGCACCTGCTCGGCCTCGTGTTCGCTGCGCTGCTGTGTGCGGGCCTGTGGCTGGAGCGCATCCCTCGCGAGCAGGCGCGCGCCGCCGGCGCGGTGCTGGCCGTCGGCCTGCTCGCCGCCCTCGTCCTCGCGCCGCGCGTCGATGCAGGGCGCCCGCTGATCGACTACGAGGGCATCGCCCAGGGGATCGGCACCGGGGGCGGCCAGGGGTTCACCTGGGACCACCGCTACGGGCCGCTGGACTGGCCGCGCGAGGGGCGCGAGATGCTGCGCGTCCGCGCACAGGAGAGCCAGTACTGGAAGGCGGTGAACCTGACCGAGTTCGACGGGCGCGCGTGGCGGATCGCTGCGCCCGCGCCCGAGCCGGCGCGACTGCAGACCACCATCGACGAGAGCCGGCCCGAGTGGCGCCGGCGCCTGGCCGTCACCGTCCGCGACCTCGTCTCGCCGTGGTTCATCGGTGCCGGGAGCACCCTGCGCATCGAGGCCAGCAGCGCCCGCAGCCCGGTGCCCGCCGGGCCGGGGACCTTCCGCACCGTCGACCGCCCGCTGCGCAGCGGCCAGACCTACGCCGCGGAGGTCTACGTGCCCGAGCCCAGTGGCGACGAACTCGACCGCAGGCCCGGCGACTACCCCTCGTTCGTCGACGACGCGCTGACCATGCGCCTGCCCCCCGCGGTGGGCGGCCCGGTCCTGCCCGACCGGGACACCGGCGAGCCCGACCCCGCGCGCTCGACGGTCCTGACCTTCCCCGACTGGAACGAGCAGGCCCGCGGGCTCGGGCCCAGGGCGGTCGAGCCGGTCACGCGCGACGCGCAGGAGCTGCTTGAGGAGTCGGCCTACGCGCGGACCCACGCGCTGGCGCAGCGCCTGCGCGAGGAGGCCGACACGCCCCACGAGCTGGCCCGCAGCATCATGGAGATGTTCCGCGAGGACTTCGTCTACAGCGAACGGCCACCGCCGAGCGACGTGCCGCTGGACGCGTTCCTGTTCGACGATCGCGAGGGCTATTGCCAACAGTTCTCGGGCGCCATGGCGCTCATGCTGCGCATGGCCGGCGTCCCCGCCCGGGTGGCCTCGGGCTTCTCGCCGGGCGTGCGCGACGACGTGCGCGACGAGTGGGTCGTGCGTGACCTCGACGCCCACTCGTGGGTGGAGGCCTACCTCCCCGGCGCGGGTTGGGTGACCTACGATCCCACCCCGTCGGCCTCACCGGCCCGCGGCCGCGATCTGCCGCTGACCTTCGACACCCCCGACCGCGAGCCGGCCGACCTGGGGGAGGCGATCGGGAGCCCGGCCGAGCCCCAGGAGACCCCGGCGGCCGGCGCGGCGCCGGCCGGCGACGGGGGCTCGGGTCCGAAAGCGCTGGTGGGCGGCGCGGTCGCGCTCCTCGCCCTGGCCGGGCTGGGGGTGTGGGCACTGCGCCGGCGCGCCGCGCAGACCCAAGCCGGCGCCGACGCGCCGGCCGGCGATCTGGAGCGTGCCCTGCGGCGCGCCGGCAGGCCCGCGACCCCCGGGACGACGCTGGCCGCGCTGCGTCGCTCCCTGCCCGACGGCGCCGGGGGATACGTCGACGCCGTGGTCGCGCAGCGCTTCGGCTACGCCCACGCCGGCCCCACGCCGGCCCAGCGCGCGGGCCTGCGCCGGGCCCTGGCCGGGGGCGCCGGTCCCCTCGCGCGACTGCGCGGCTGGTGGGCCTTGCCCCCGCGCAGGCGCGCGTAGAATTCGTGGGGATGGACGCCGACAACGTCTACGAGCTGTACACCCAGGGCACGCGCCTGCTCGAGGACGGTGACTTCCACGCCGCCACGGTGCCGCTCCAGCGCGCCCGTGACCTCGAGCCCGAGAAGACGTCGATCCGCGAGGCGCTGGGCCGCGCCCTGTTCAAGGCCCAGCGCTACGAGCAGGCCGCCGCGGAGTTCGAGGCCGTCGTCGACCGCGCGCCGACCGACGACTACGCGCTCTTCTGCCTGGGCCGCTCCCTCCAGCAGCTCGGCCGCCATCAGCAGGCCCGTAAGCCCCTGGCTCTCGCCGCCCAGCTGCGCCCTGACCGCCGCGACTACGCGCTGTACCGCGAACGCTCCCGGCGCCGGGCCGCCTGAGCACGCCCTCGCCGCCCCTGCCGGTCGCCGCCTGGCAAGGGCCGTGCAACAGCACTGTCCCTTGCCGCCGGCGAGGGCAGGAACGACGATGCCGGGCTCATCCGGTCCGGCTTCGCCGGGCGGCCTCTTCTTCCGCGCTTCTCAACGCCTCGGCTACCCGGAACC
>JBBJOB010000180.1:0-4645 GCA_037721455.1 Solirubrobacteraceae bacterium
CGGCGGGCGATGCCGCCGCGATCAAGACGGTGGATCCAGGCTAACCCGAGCCGGCGAGCGCGGCCGCGAAGCGCAGCGTCTCGCGGGCCACGCGCTCGCGGCCCGGGGCGTCGGCCATGAGGGTGTCGGTGACCAGGGTCGGAAGGCCTGCGCCGGGCGCCTCCTCGTCGGCGACCAGGCCGTCCAGCAGCCCCGTGTAGTGGGCGGCGATCCCCTCGGCGCTGAGCGGATGCCCCGCCCAGGCCATGAAGGGCTCGGTCGGGCCCTTGACCACGGCGCCCGCGACGATGGGGGAGACTGCGATGACCGGCGCGGAGCCGGTGCGCAGGGCGTCGGCCACGCCCGGCACGGCGAGGATCGGACCGATGGAGATGACCGGGTTGGAGGGGCCGACGACGATCGCGCGGGCCGTCGCGATGGCCTCGAGCGCCTCAGGCGGGGGCGCCGCCTGCTCGACGCCGTCGAAGGCGACGTCCTCGACCGGGCCCTCGCCCCGCTCGCGGATCATGAAGGCCTGGAAGGGATGCCAGGCCCCGCGGGCACGCACCCGGGTGCGCACCGGCGCGTCGCTCATCGGCAGCACGCGGGCGCGCACGCCCAGGGCCGCGCGCAGCTCCTCCAGTGCCTCGGTCAGCCGCGCGCCGCCCGCCAGGCGCTGCGCCCGGTGCAGGCCGACGGCCAGGTCGCGGTCGCCGAGCTGGAACCAGACGTCGGCTCCGAGCGACCGCAGGCCCTCCATGACCTGGAAGGTGTCGTCGCGCAGGCCCCAGCCGCGCTCGTCGATGCGGTCGGCCAGCCAGAACAGGCACAGGTCGGGATCGGGCGAGACGTGCGCGCCGTGGACCTCGATGTCGTCGCCCGTGTTGGCGATCACCACGAGGTCATCGCCGGCCACGTCGAGCATCCCGCGCGCGAGCTTCGCGCCGCCTGTACCCCCCGCGAGGACGACGACGGGGCCGTGTGGGGGAGGGGCACCGCCCCCGGCGTCGAGGACGGCCGCCTTCGGCACCCCTGTCAGCTCGCCCACAGCTCGCCGGGCAGGCCGGTGAGCCTCACGCCCGCGTGGGTCTTGTAGCGCGCGTTGACGCCGATGAGCAGCGCGGTGAGCGACTCGGTGGTGCGCGCGTTCTCCAGCCGCCCGCAGTCCACGCAGCGCAGCCCCTCGATGCTGTCCAGCAGCGTGGCCACGCGGCGCTTGTCGGCCTTGCGGTCGCCGCAGACCAGGACGTCCTCGTCCAGCGTGGAGTCGAGGTCTGACAGCGCGGCGGCGCTGACGGTGTGCAGCGCGGAGACCACCCGCACGCCGTAGGGGACCATCTCCTGGGCCTGCTGGGCGGCCGAGCCCTGCCAGACGCCGAGCATGCGCGTCGCCCGCCCGCTCACCGCGGCGGCCAGGGGCACCGTGGCGTCGATCACGAGCTGGCCCTCGCGCAGCACCTCCTTGAGGTTGGTCAGCGTCTCGCTCTGACTGCGGAAGGGGACACAGAGGACGACCAGCTCGTTGGCCCGTGCGGCCTCGGCGTTGTCGGCTCCGGTGACCGCGCCGTCCGCCGCCTCCCGGGCGCGGCCGGCGGCCTCCTGCGCGCGTGCGGCGTCGCGCGAGCCGATGGTCACGTTCACGCCGGTGCGCGCCAGGCGCACCGCGAGGCCGTAGCCCAGAGCGCCAGTGGCGCCGAGGATGGAGACGGGCTCGGGCTCGGGCTCGGGCACGAGGCGCGATCTTATAGTCCGTTGGCATGGCTGACGGACTCCCCACGAGCGTCGCGATCCGCGAGGTTGGCCCGCGCGACGGGTTCCAGAACGAGCCCGAGACCATCGCCACCGACGACAAGGTCCGCCTGATCGAGGAGCTCGCGCGCACCGGGCTGCGCCGGCTGGAGGTCACCAGCTTCGTGCGCGCCGACGTGATCCCCCAGCTTGCCGACGCCGAGGAGGTGCTGACGCGCATCGACCTGCCCGGGGAGGTCAGCGTCTGCGTCCTGATCCCGAACGAGCGCGGCCTGGAGAGGGCCCTTGCGCTGCGCGAGCGCTTCAACGAGGTCAGCGTGTTCCTCAGCGCCACGGAGACGCACAACCTCGAGAACGTCAACCGCCCGGTCCAGGAGTCGCTGAGCGGGGCCGAGCGTGTGCTGGGCCGCGCCCGCGACGAGGGGCTTCGCTGCGAGGCCGTGATCGCCGTCAGCTTCGGCTGTCCCTACGAGGGAGCGGTTCGCCCCGACCGCGTGCTGGGCATCGCCCGCCGGCTGCACGACGCGGGCGCCCAGGAGCTGGGCTTCGGCGACACCACGGGGATGGCCAATCCGCGCCAGGTGCGCTCCTTCTTCGCGCTGGCCCGTGAGCACCTGGGCGACGACGTCCAGCTCACCGCGCACTTCCACAACACCCGCGGGCAGGGCCTGGCCAACGTGCTCGCCGCGCTGGAGGCCGGCTGCGCCTCGTTCGAGTCCAGCTTCGGAGAGCTGGGCGGCTGCCCGGTCCCACCCGGCGCGACGGGGAACATCGCCACCGAGGATCTCGTGTCCATGCTGCACGAGATGGGCATGGACACCGGCATCGATCTGGCCGCCATGCTGACCTGCGCGCGCGACGTGCAGGAGGTCCTTGGCCGCACGCTGGGCAGCCACACGCTCGTGGCGGGCCCGGTGGACTGGACGGGGCCGGGGCGCCGCCTCGCCTAGCGCCCTCTGAACTCCGGCTGGCGCTTCTGCGCGAACGCCGCGGTGCCCTCGGCGAAGTCGGCGCTGCGCGCGCACAGCTCCTGGATGGTGACCTCCTGCTCCAGCGTGGCGGCCAGGGCGGGCTTGGCGGCAGCGTCCATGACGCGCTTGGCCCGGCCGACGGCCTGCGGCGCGCAGGCCAGGAGCTCTTCGGCGAGCTTGTCGGTCGCCGCATCGAGCTCGTCGGCGGGCGCGACGCGGTTGACCAGTCCGATGCGCTCGGCCTCGGTGCCGTCGATGAGCTTGGAGGCCATGACCATCTCCTTGGCGCGCCCCAGGCCGATGACGGCGGGCAGGCGCGAGCAGCCGCCGACGTCGGGGATGAGCCCCACGCGGGTCTCGACCATGCCGATGAGGGCGTCGGCGGCCATCACGCGCAGGTCGCAGGCCAGGGCCAGTTCGGCCGCTCCGCCGATGCACGCGCCGTGGATCTGGGCGATGGTCGGCTTGGTCATCTCCTCGCAGAGGCTCCACGTGGCCAGGATGCCCTGGCGGAGCTCGCGCAGGCAGCCGGGGTCGGCGGCCAGCGCGCCCAGCGACTGGAAGTCCATGCCCGAGGAGAACATCGCGCCCTCGCCGCGCAGCACGACGCAGCGCACGTCGTGGTCGGCGGCGGCGCGCAGGAGGGCCTCGCGCAGGCCGAGCACGACCTCGTCGTTCATCGCGTTGCGCTTCTCGGGGCGGTTGAGCACCACGTGTCGCACAGCCCCGCGGTCCTGGGTGGTGACGACGCTCATGGCGGGGAGCATACGTCCGTGCTCACGCCCTAGGCTCGGGCGCGACCGTGCCTGTCCTGCGCCCCCATTCTCACCGCGGCGACGTGGTCGCCGCCGGGGCCGTCGTGCTCGCCCTGGGTGCTGCGGTCGCCGACCTGCGCCTGGGCGAGGCCTGGGCGGCCGGGGTGCGCCTCGCGCTGCTCAGCGGTCCCGCCGCCCTGATCGTGCTGGTCATGGGCGTGCGCTCGCCCGTCCAGGAGCGCCCGCGCCCCTACGTCACCATCCTGCTGCTCGTGGGCCTGGCCCTCACCGGCCTCGCGCTGAGCGACCTGGCCGACGTGCTCGGGGACGAGAGGCGCCTGGCCTCGCCGGCGGCCACCACGTTCGTCAGCGGCTGCCTGGCCGCGCTGTGCCTGGTGCTGGCCCCGGCCAAGCGATCGGCCACCGTCACGCTGGCCGGCTGCGTCGCGGGCGCCGCCACGCTGCTTGCCGCCGCCGACCTGGGCTTCGAGCTCGACGACCGCCTCGAGGCTTTCCGCTACCTGCTGTGCGCCGCGCTGCTCCTGGTGGTCCTGGCCGCCACGGTGACCCGCGACCGCCGGCGCCGCCACGCCGTCGCCTTCGCCGAGGCCGGCGGCCTTGCCCTGGTGGCCATCGGGGCCACGCTGGTCGCCGAGCGGCTGCCCGAGATCGCTCCCGTCGGCCCCCTTGCGCAGGGCACCGGCGCGGGCTGGGAGGCTCTGCTGCTGCTGGGCGGCTGGGGGCTGCTGGCCTACGCGGCCGTGGACCGCGAGCGCGGCCCGGCCTGGCTGGGCGTTGCCGTGCTCGCCCTGTTCACCGGCCTGGCCGGCACGGGGGAGGACGCCTCGCTGCTGTGGTGGCCGTTGGGCCTCGCGGTCGCCGGCGCGGCCATCGTGGCCTTCGGGCTGCGTCCCGCGGCGCAGTCGCCACCTGAGCCACAGGACACTCGCGAGGAGCCACGGGCGCAACCCCGGCCGCCGCCACCGCGCCTGCATGAGCCCGCCCCGTGGGAGGAAGCCCCCGCGGAGCCCGTCGCCGCGGCCCCCGTGGGTGACGCTCCGCAGCCCCCGTCGCCGCTGTGGTCAGGCGGCGAGGGCGGCCACGAGCGCTGAGGCGCACGCCCTCGCGGCGCCTGGCCGCACGGGCGAGATCGGGCCGTGCACAGCACTGTCCCGCTCTCGCCCGCACGCC
>JBBJOB010000181.1:0-4643 GCA_037721455.1 Solirubrobacteraceae bacterium
GCACCATCAGGCCGGCGTCAGGGGCCGCCCGTCGCGTCGTAGACGTCGGCGGCCGGGCTCGACATGACTCGCTGGGCCATCTCCGCCTTGAGGAGGTCCAGCCGCGCCTCCTCCTCCGGGCTGCGCTCCTTGCGCGCCAGCGCGATGAACTCGTCGGTCACGAAGCCCTCGCGGACCACGAGGGTCACGCTGCGCTCGCGGTAGTCGATCCGGAAGACGAAGCGCTCGAGCGTCGTGCCGCGCTCGGGCAGCGCGAGCTCGGGATCCAGGACGTAGCGATCACCCGTCACGGCGCGGGCGACCAGCTCGAAGCCGTCCCGCGCGCCGGGCCCACCGAAGGCGGTCGCCACCGTGATCTCGCGCCGTTGCAGCGGACCGTCGGGGTCCAGCAGGGGGAAGGCGCGCTCCATGACCTTGAAGGCATGCGCCACCCCGCCGGGCGAGCCCGGCCCGTGGTAGCGCATCATGTCCTCGAAGGAGAACGACAGCGGCCGGCCCCCGTCGAGGACGACTATGGCGCTCGCCCCGCCGCTCCAGCCCAGGATCTCCGCCTGGCACGCGGTGAGCTCCGCCCAGGCCTGCTCCAGCTCCTCGCGGGCCGCCGCCAGGATCTCCGCCGGCGCCCGTACGGGCTCCCAGCGGCCCTTGATGGGCTCGGTCGCCACAAGCGACTGCAGGTCCTTGGAAGCCCTGCGCAGGCCCTCGTGCGCGCGGCGCAGCCGGACGCGCTCCTCCTGCGACGGCTCCCCGCGCGTTGGCACGCCGCCCATCATGCCTACTCTGCCCGCCATGCGGCTCGACGAGGTCTGGCAGGGCGCGCCGCCCGTCGAGGTCGCGGGCCTGGCCTACGACAGCCGGCGGGTGCGCCCGGGCGACGCGTTCTTCTGCGTGCGGGGGTTCACCCGCGACGGGCATGACCTGGCGCCCGACGCGGTGGCCGCCGGCGCGGGCGCGCTGGTGGTCGACCATCCGCTGGGCCTTGGCGTCCCCGAAGTGGTGGTCGAGGACGTGCGCGCGGCCATGGCGCCGGCCGCGGCGCGCCTGCACGGCGACCCCACGGCGGCGCTGCGCGTTGTCGGCATCACGGGCACCAACGGCAAGACGACCACCGCCTACCTCCTGCGCGCGCTGCTGGCCGGGGCGGGTCACCCGGCGGGGCTGCTGGGCACCGTGACCGCGGTGGTCGGCGGGGTCGAGGCGCCGGCGGTGCGTACCACGCCCGAGGCCATCGACCTGCAGGGCACTTTCGCGCGCATGCTGGCCGCCGGCGACACCCACTGCGTGATGGAGGTCTCCTCCCACGCCCTGGAGCTCCACCGCGCCGACGCGATCCACTGGGCGGTGGCGGTCTTCACCAACCTCACGCAGGATCACCTGGACTTCCATCCCGGCATGGAGGCCTACTTCGCGGCCAAGCGCCGGCTCTTCACCGCGGGCGCCCCGGGCACGGCGATCGTCAACGTGGACGACCCCTACGGCGCCCGCCTCGCCGGCGAGCTGGGGCAGGACGTCGTGACCGTCGGCCTGGACGCCAAGGCGCAGGTGCGGGCCACCGACGTGCGCTTCGACCTGCACGGCTCGACCTTCCGCCTCGACGGCGTGGAGCTGCGCTCGCCGCTGCCCGGGCGCTTCAACGTACTCAACGTCCTGTGCGCGGTGGCCGCGGTGCGCGCCCTGGGCGTCGACGACGCCGCCATCGCCGCGGCGCTGCCGGATGCGGGCCGCGTGCCCGGGCGCTTCGAGCCCGTGGACGAGGGCCAGCCCTTCGCGGTTCTCGTGGACTACGCCCACACCCCCGACTCGCTGGACAACGTGCTGCGCGCCGCCCGGCCGCTGGCCCGCGGCGCGGTGTGGTGCGTGTTCGGCTGCGGCGGTGACCGCGATCGCGAGAAGCGGCCCCTCATGGGGGCGGTGGCCTCCCGCGAGGCCGACCGGGTGATCGTGACCTCCGACAACCCGCGCTCCGAGGAGCCCCAGGCCATCCTCGACCAGATCCTGGCCGGCGCCGGCCCGCAGGCCGAGGCCGTCCTGGACCGCCGCGAGGCGATCGCCCGCGCGCTGGAGGGCGCGGGGGACGGCGACGTGGTGGTCATCGCCGGCAAGGGCCACGAGCAGGGCCAGGAGCTGGCCGGCGGGGTCAAGGTGCCCTTCGACGACGTCGCGGTGGCCCGTGAGGCCCTGCGGGCCCGGCCGGCCCATGCGTGAGTGGAGCGCGCGGCAGGTGGCCCGTGCCGCCGGCGCGCGGCTCGTGCAGCCCGCGCCCGACGACGATCGGTCGATCGGCATCGCTCAGCGAGCCCGATCGACCGATCGTCCGCTCGCCACCACGAGGAAGGCGCAACCGCCGGCTCCCGCGCACGAGCGCCGGGCGCCCGGGCCCCTGCGCGCGGTCATCGACTCGCGGGCCGTCGAGACCGGCGACCTCTTCGTCGGACTGCCCGGGGTGAACGTGGACGGAGGGCGCTTCGCCGCCCAGGCGCTGGCTGACGGCGCGTGGGGCGTGCTCGTGGCGCCCGGGCACGCCGAGGCCGCCCGGTGCGCTGCGGGCGGGCGGGACGGTGCCGCCCTCCTGGCCGCCGACGACCCCCTCGCGGCCCTTCAGCGCCTGGCCACCGCCTGGCGCTACGAGCTGGACGCGCGGGTCATCGGGATCACCGGCTCGACCGGGAAGACCTCGACCAAGGACGTGCTGACCGGGATGCTCGCGCCGCACCGGGCGGTCACCGCGACGCGCGCCAACTACAACACCGAGATCGGGCTGCCGCTGACCGTGCTGGAGGCGCCACCGGCCACCGACGTGCTGATCCTGGAGATGGCCATGCGCGGCCAGGGCCAGATCGCCGAGCTGGCCGCCATCGCACGACCGGACGTGGGCGTGGTGGTCAACGTCGGGCCGGTCCACCTCGAGCAGCTCGGCTCGATCGAGGGCGTGGCCGACGAGAAGGCCGCGCTGCTGGGTGCCCTGCTCCCGGGCGGGACCGCAGTGGTCCCCGCCGGCGAGGCGCTGCTGGAGGCGCGCACGGCCCAGGGCGTGACGACGGTGACCTTCGGGCCCGGCGGCGACGTGGACCAGCTCCCGGAGGGCCTCGAACTGGGCTTCGCCAGCGCCCACATGCACCTCAACGCGCTGGCCGCGCTGGCCGCCGCGCGGGCCGTCGGGGTGGAGCCGGCCGGGCGCATCGACGTCGCGCTGAGCGCCCTGCGCGGCCAGCGGCTGGAGCTCCCCGGAGGCGTCGTCGTCATCGACGACTGCTACAACGCCAATCCGATGTCCATGCGTGCCGCCCTCGACGACCTGGCCGCGACCGCGCCCGGCCGTCGCGTCGCGGTGCTGGGCGACATGCTCGAGCTGGGCGGCGACGAGGCCGGCTTCCACCGCGCGATCGGCGAGCACGCGCGAGAGCGCGGGGTGGGCGTACTGGTCACCGTGGGCCCGCGAGCCGCGGCGATGGGCGAGGGGCTGGGCGATGGGGCGGTTCTGCACGCCACGGGCGACGCCGCGCAGGCCGCGGCGCTGGTGCGCGAGCTCGTCGAGCCCGGCGACACCGTCCTGGTCAAGGGCTCGCGGGGCGTGGGCCTCGAGGTCGTCGCGCGCACCCTGGCCGGCGAACAGAGCTGAGTGCCGTGGGCGAGGTCCTCATCGCCGGCACGACGGCGCTGCTCATCTGCATCTTCCTGTCGCCGCAGTTCATCGCGCTGCTGCGCGCCCGCGAGTTCGGCCAGAACATCCGCGAGGAAGGGCCGGCGGGCCACCACGCCAAGGCGGGCACGCCGACCATGGGCGGGATCATCATCTTCACGGCGATCTCGCTGCCGTTCCTGATCCTGTCCAGCTACGACCGGCGGGCGGTCGGGGTCTACGGCGTGGCCATGGCCTGCGCGCTGCTGGGCTTCGCCGACGACTACATGAAGATCATCAGGCGCCGCTCGCTGGGGCTGCGCGCACGCACGAAGCTGGGCGCGACGATCCTGATCTCCATCGCGCTGTGGTACGTGGCTACCCAGCAGGCGGACATCGCCGAGACGGTGCGCCTGCGCTTCGTCGACTTCCAGATCGACCTGAGCTTCCTGGGCGGCGTCCCGTTCCTCATCTTCATCTTCCTTGTCCTGGCGGGAACCACCAGCGCGGTCAACCTCACCGACGGGCTCGACGGCCTGGCTGCGGGCTGCGCCGCCATCGTGGTCCTGGCCTACATCGGCATCACGTTCATCACCACCGGCCAGGAGGACCTGGCCATCCTGTCCGCAGCCCTGGTCGGCGCGTGCGTGGGCTTCCTGTGGTTCAACGCGTTCCCGGCCACGATATTCATGGGGGACACCGGGTCGCTGGGGCTGGGCGGAGCCATCGCCGGGCTGGCGGTCATGACCAAGACCGAGGTGTTGCTCGTGCTCCTGGGCGGCATCTTCGTGGTCGAGGCGCTGAGCGTGCTGATCCAGGTCGCATCCTTCCAGGCCTTCCGCAAGCGGGTGTTCCTGATGGCGCCCATCCACCACCACTTCGAGCTCCAGGCCTGGTCGGAGACCAAGATCATCCTGCGCTTCTGGATTGTGGCCGCGATCTGCAGCGCGATCGGCTTCACGCTGTACCAGCAGTCAATTACGTGAGGCCGGAGGCCGAACAGGCTCTCAGTCGCGGGGCCGGA
>JBBJOB010000182.1:0-4612 GCA_037721455.1 Solirubrobacteraceae bacterium
TAGAAGGGACCGCCCCTCGGGGTCGAGGGCCTCTCCTTACACTTGCCCGCGCATGGGCGACCGCACCCGCTACGAGCCCTCCGAGGCCGAGCCGCGCATCCTCGCGCGCTGGCTGGAGTCCGGGCTGTTCCACCCCGAGCCGGTCGGGTCGGCCCAGGAGAACGTGTCCATCGCCGTGCCCCCGCCCAACGTCACGGGTGCGCTGCACATGGGTCACGCTCTCAACGGCGCGATCCAGGACACGATCATCCGTCTGGCGCGCATGCGCGGACGGCGGGCGAAGTGGATCCTGGGCACCGACCACGCTGGCATCGCCACCCAGCGCCAGGTCGAGAAGCGACTGGAGGCCCAGGGGACCTCGCGCGAGGAGCTGGGACGCGAACGGTTCACCGAGGCGGTCTGGGCTTGGCGCGAGGAGTTCGGCGGCCAGATGATCGAGCAGTTCAAGCGCCTGGGGGCGTCGCTGGACTACGCCGACGAGCGCTTCACCCTGGACGCCGACTACGCCCGCGCGGTGCTCGAGGTCTTCGTCGCGCTGTACGAGCAGGGGCTGATCTACCGCGACCACCGCCTGATCAACTGGGACCCCGGACTGCGCACCGCGGTCAGCGACCTCGAGGTGCAGGAGCGCGAGGTGCAGGACACCCTCTTTCACATCGCCTACCCGCTGGCCGGCGGCGGGGAGATCGTGGTGGCCACGGTGCGTCCCGAGACCATGCTGGCCGACACCGCGGTGGCAGTGAACCCGGATGACGAGCGCTACGCGCACCTCGTCGGCTCCACGGCGACGCTGCCGCTGGTCGGTCGTGAGCTGCCCATCATCGCCGACGAGCACGTGAAGACCGACTTCGGCACGGGCGCGCTGAAGATCACTCCGGGGCACGACCCCAACGACTTCGAGATCGGCCGCCGCCACGGACTGGACGAGCTGACGGTCATCGGCGAGGACGGGCGCATGACCGCGCAGGCGGGGGAGCGCTTCGCCGGCCTGACCGTCGCCGACGCGCAGGCGGCGGTGCTCGCCGCGCTGCGCGAGGAAGGCTTCCTGCGCGCGCAGGAGCCCTACCTCCACGTCGTGCCGTTCTCCGAGCGCTCGGGCGCGCGGATCGAGCCCCTCATCAGCCTCCAGTGGTTCATGCGCATGGAGGAGCTGGCCGGCCCCGCCGCCGATGCGGTGCGCGACGGGAGGGTGCGCATCCACCCCGAGTCCCAGGCGCGGCGCTACCTGGCGTGGCTGGAGGAGATCCGCCCGTGGTGCATCAGCCGCCAGCTCTGGTGGGGGCATCAGCTCCCCGTCTGGTACCGCGGTGAGGGCGAGGTCCACGTGGGCCGCGAGGCGCCTGCGGGTGAGGGCTGGGAACGCGACCCCGACGTGCTGGACACCTGGTTCAGCTCGGCGCTGTGGCCCTTCGCCACGCTGGGCTGGCCCGACGACGATCCGCGGCTGCGCGCGTTCTATCCCACGGACGTGCTCTCCACGGCGCGTGAGATCCTGTTCCTGTGGGTGGCGCGCATGGTCATGATGGGCCTGCGCTTCGCCGGCGACGTGCCCTTCACCGACGTCTACGTGCACTCCGTCATCCAGGCCCCGGACGGGCGGCGAATGAGCAAGTCGCTGGGCACGGGCATCGACCCGCTGGGCGAGATCGAGCGCGACGGGGCCGACGCCGTGCGCTTCGGGCTGCTGGCCATGTCCTCCACCCAGGACGTGCGCTACAACCCCGAGAAGGTGGGCCAGGGCCGCGCGCTGGCCACCAAGCTGTTCAACGCCGCGCGCTTCGCGCTGCTCAACGTGGCGCCGGGGGCCGCGCCCGCGCCGCGGCCGACCGCCCTGGAGGACCGCTGGATCCTCTCGCGCCTGCGTGCCGCCAAGGCCGACTTGGCCGCCCAGGTCGACGGCTTCGACTTCGCCAGGGCGGCCCTGGGCCTCTACGACTTCGTCTACGGCGAGCTGTGCGACTGGTACCTGGAGTTCACCAAGGGCCGCGCCTTCGACGACGACCTGTCGGCCACCGTGCTCCACGTGGTGGAGGAGACGCTCAAGCTGGCCCACCCGATCATGCCCTTCGTCACCGAGGAGCTGTGGGAGCTGGTGCCCACCGGCGACCCGGCCCGCCCGCCCCTGCTGGCCGCCGCCCACATAGCGCCCGAGGCCGACGCGCTGGCCGATCCCGACGCCGAGGCGCAGGTGGCCCGCGTGATCGCGGTGGTCACCGCGCTGCGCCGCTGGCGCGACGAGGCCGGCGTGCGCCGCGGGGCGGTGCTGCCCGTGCGCGCGGAGGCGATCGATGGGCTGGCGCCGCTGGTGGAGCGGCTGGCCAGGGTGCGCTTCGAGGGCGGAGAGGACGAGCCCGTGGCCACCGTGACCGCCGCTGGCATCGCCGTCGACGTGCTGCCCACCGAGGAGGTGGACACGGGCGCCGCGCAACGCCGGGTCACCGACCAGCGCGAGCACCTGCGCGGGGAGATCGCGCGCGCGGAGGGCAAGCTGGCCAACGAGGGCTTCGTGGGCAAGGCGCCGCCCCCCGTTGTCGAGGCCGAGCGCGACAAGCTCACACGGCTGCGCACGGAGCTCGAGGCGTTGTGACAGGAGATTGGTCGATCGACCCGCCTGAGCGATCGACCAATCGCGCGCGCGCGCCCCGGTCGGTCGCCGAGGGCGAGCGGTGGCTGCTGGGCCTCGAGCTGTTCGGCATGCGCTTCGGGCTGGACCGCATGCGCAGGCTGCTCACCGTGCTGGGCGCCCCACAGGAGCACTTCGCGTCCATCCACGTGGTGGGGTCCAACGGCAAGTCGTCGACGACCAGGCTGTTGGCCGGCGTGCTGGTGGCCGAGGGGCTGCGCGCGGGCGCCTACCTGTCCCCCCACCTGGTCTCCTTCGCCGAGCGCATCCGCGTCCAGGACGCAGACGCCACACCCGAGGACCTCGCCGCCGCACTGCACCGCGCCCGGCGCGCGGCGGAGAAGGTCGACCGCACCCTGGATGAGCCCGACGACCGCGTCACCCAGTTCGAGGCCCTCACCGCGGCGGGGCTGGACGAGCTGGCCCGCCGCGAGGTCGAGGTCGCCGTCGTTGAGGCCGGCCTGGGCGGGCGCTACGACGCCACCAACATCCTCGACTCCCGCGTGACGGTGCTGACCACCGTCGGCCTGGAGCACACCCGGTGGCTGGGGCCGACCATCCGCGACGTGGCTCGCGAGAAGCTCGCGGTGCTGCGCGACGGGACGCACCTGGTCGTCGGCGCCGACCTGCACCCCGAGGCCCTCGAGGAGGCCCGTGACGCGGCGTGGCGCGCCGGCGCCGCCCTCACCGTCGCTCCGGGCGAGCCGGGGGAGCCCGGGGCGCAGCCCATCCATCTCGCCGCGCTGGGGGCCTTCCAGCGGCGCAACCTCGCGACGGCGCTCGCTGCGGCGGAGGCCTTCCTCGGCCGCCCGCCGCGCGCCACTGCGGTGCGCGAGGCGGCGGCGCGCACCCTCGTCCCCGGACGCTTCGAGATCGTGGAGGGACGCGCGACGGCCGGCGAGGAGGGACGCGCGACGGCGGGCGTGGAGGACGCCCCGCCGGCGCCCCACGGTCCCACCGTCGTCCTCGATGGGGCCCACAACCCGGCCGGCACCACCGCCCTCGCCGAGTCCCTGCCGGCCTTCCTCATCAGCAGAGGAGGACACCGCCTCACGCTCGTCATCAGCGTCCTCGACGACAAGGACGCCGCCGCGATGCTGCAAGACCTCTTGCCGTTCTGCACGGCTGTGGTGGCCACACGGACAAGCAACCCAAGGGCCCTCCCGGCCGCCACGCTGGCCTCGCTGACCGCCCAGCTCGGCGGCCCGTCGGCGCTCGTCGTCCCGGACCCCCACACGGCGCTGGCGACCGCCAAGGGGCTTGCAGGCCCAGGCGGGACGGTGCTCGCGACCGGTTCGCTGTACCTCCTGGCCGATCTCAAGCGACCCCGCGGAGCTCCCGCCGGAGCCACGCTGTGAAGGACGGCAACCCCTCCGTCGCGCGGATGATCGCCTTCGTGGCGATCGCCGTGGCGCTGGAGATCGTGGTCTTCTTCGCGCTGGGTTACGTGCTCGGTCGCATCTTCCTGTAGGACGGACCGGTAGCCTTCGCGAACGTGCTGCTCGCCGTGCTCGGCATCGAAAACGACGGTCTGAACCTGGCCGTCAACCTGCTTCTACTGTTCCTGGCGATCATCTGGTTCGCGTTGATCTACTGGACCTACACCGACGCCCGGCGGCGGATTGCCGACTCGATGCTGGTCGGCTGCGCCACGGCTGCCTCCCTGTTCCCGTTCGTCGGGACCGTGATCTACATGATCATCCGCCCGCCGGAGTTCCTCGAGGACGCCTACGAGCGCGAGGTCTCCATCGAGTCGTCGGAGACGCTGATCAGGGTCCTCAAGGACCTCCAGGCGTCCCAGGGGGAGATGCATGCCTCCGTCCAGCGCCTCGAGCAGGCCATGCAGGCCAGCCGCCGGCGCGCGGCGGCGCGGGCCGCCCAGCAGCGCGAGGCCTCGGGCGGCGAGCGCCAGGCCGCCGCCGAGCGTCGCGGCACGTGACGTCGCCGGAGGTCCCCGCTTGCGGTGATCGCAGGCGTGACGTCGCCGGA
>JBBJOB010000183.1:0-4560 GCA_037721455.1 Solirubrobacteraceae bacterium
CGTCGCCGTAGAGCAGACCGTGATCGAGCACGGGCAGGCTCGCCTCGCGCGCGTCGGCGAACCACTCGCCATTGACGAACGCCACGCCTGCCTCGGCTACTACTTCCTGAGCGATCAGTAAGTTATAGGCGGATGCCGGCCGCCGCGCAACCCCGCCGACGCCGCCGTGACGCGCAGCGCAGCCGCCGCGTGATCCTCGATGCGGCCGAGGCGCTGTTCGCGCAGCGCGGCTACGACGCCGCCAGCATGGGGGCGATCGCCTCCCGGGCGCGCGTGTCCAGCGCGTTGCCTGCGTACTTCTTCGCCGACAAGGAGGGTCTGTATCGGGCCGTCCTGGAGCGTTGCTTTGCCGAGCGTGAGGAGCGCCTGGAGCCGCTTGCCGATGAGGTCGTCGCCGCGCTGGGGCGGGAGGGTGGGCTGGCGGGCGCGCTGCGCCACCTGATCGACGGCTATCTCGGCTTCCTGGCCGACCGCCCGGATTTCGTGCGGCTCATCGGCTGGGAGGCGCTGCACGGCGCTCGACGCCTGCGCGCGACTCCGCGCCACTCGGCGGCCGTGGAACGCGCACTGCGGGCCGCGCTGGCGGTCGGAAGCTCTGCCCCCTCTCCGCGCCGCGACCCCGACCAGCTGCTCATCTCACTGGTCGCGATGTGCTTCTTCCCGCTCGAGCACGCGGACACGATGCTCTCCGCGATGGGCATCGACGCCGGTGACGCCACGTTCGTCCAGGCCCGCAAGGAGCACATCATCGATGCGCTGATGCGAATCATCGACGCTGGCTGACCGCTGCGGGCGCAGTCGCGCGCGTACGCGCCCGGAGAGCGGCCGACCTGGGTACACGAAGGGCTCGCCCTCCGGCAGCGACCAGCGCACGATCCAGTGCCGCTCGACGTGGCCGGAGAGATCCGGCGAGGGCTCCAGGCGGGTGAGCGTGAACCGGCTGCGCCCGCGCCCGCGCCCGGGCTCGAGGTTTCCGTGGGTGCTGCGGTGGCGGCGGACATCGCCGCCGCATTCTTTCAAGCCGCGATCGTGAGGTCCCGCGTATCGTCGCGGCCATGAGCCAAGACGACCGCTACACCATCCGCAGACTGACCGATTCCGAGGACGGCGCCGCCAAGCACGGCCTCTCGGCGATGGGCGAGGCGCGCTTCCCCAACGAGGACCTCGAGACCAAGCAGACGGGCCTCAGCCACCACCGCATCCGGGCGGGTGCCCGCCAGCCCTTCGGCCACCGCCACGAGAACGCCGAAGAGGTCTACGTCGTCCTCTCGGGCTCCGGTCGGGTCAAGCTCGACGACGAGATCGCCGACATCGGCCCGCTCGACGCCATCCGCGTCGCCCCGGCCGTGGCCCGCGCCTTCGAAGGGGGTCCGGAGGGCCTTGAGCTGCTGGCCTTTGGACCTCTGAGCCCCGGCGACGGCGAGCTCCTGCCGGAGTGGTGGACGGGGTGACGTAGGCGATCGCCGGCATCGCTTTACCGCGCTAGAATCGGTAAAGCGATGACGCGCATCTCCAGCAAGAACCAGATCACGATCCCTGTCGACGTGCTGCGCGAGACGGGGCTCGAGCCGGGTGACGAGGTCGACGTGCGCTCCGACGGTCGTGGCCGGCTCGCCATCGCCCGTCGACGCGACGTGCTCCGCGAGGTCGCGGGCAGCATGCCCGACGTCTGGCCGCCGGGGGCTATCGACGAGCTGCGCCGCGAGTGGGATCGATAGTCCTCGACGCCAGCGTCGTCATCGCCGTCCTCGACCCTCGCGACGCCCATCATGACGAGGCGCTGCGTCTTCTCGGGGACCGGGCCGGCGATCGTTGGGCGATGAGCACCGTCACGCTCGCAGAGGTCCTCGTGCATCCGATGCGCCTCGGTCGGGAGGCGGATGCAGAGGACCGGATCGAGCGCATGGGTATCCGGCTGGTGGACGCCGATCGCGCAGTCGCGAAGGGCGCCGCTCGCCTGCGGGCCGCGCATCCGAGCCTGCGTACGCCGGACGCATTCGTGCTCGCGACGGCACAGGAGACCGCAGCCGAGCCCGTGACCTTCGACGAGCGCCTGGGAGGTGTGATCCAACGCCTGTGAACGTCCTCGTCGTCGACAATTACGACTCCTTCACCTACAACCTCGTGCAGTACCTCGGCGAGCTGGGCGCGGAGATCGACGTGGTGCGCAACGATCGCGCCACGGTGGACGAGCTGCTCCAGCGCCGGCCCGACCGTCTCGTCGTCTCGCCCGGGCCGTGCACGCCCAACGAGGCCGGGATCTCCCTGGAGGCGGTGCGCCGGTTCCCCGAGGAGGGCGTCGCGACCCTCGGCGTCTGCCTGGGCCACCAGGCACTGGCCCAGGCCTTCGGCGGTGCGGTGGTCCGCGGCGAGCCGGTCCACGGCAAGACGGCGACCATCGAGCACGACGGCAGGACCCTCTACGCCGGGCTCGAAGCGCAGGTGACCGTGGGCCGCTACCACTCCCTCGTCGTCGACCCCCAGCGCCTGCCCGAGTGCCTCGAGGTCTGTGCCACCGGCGGGGGGTGCATCATGGGCCTGCGCCACCGCGAGCTTCCCCTGGAGGGGGTCCAGTTCCACCCCGAGTCGGTGCTCACGCCCGAGGGCATGGCGATGCTGAAGGCCTTCCTTGGCTGACGGTGACCTCACCGCGGCCATCGACGCGCTGGCCTCGGGTCGCGACCTCGCCCAGGAGCAGGCCGCCGCGGTGCTGGCCCAGATCATGGCCGGGGAGGCATCGGAGACGCAGATCGCCGCCTTCCTGATCGCCCTGCGCACGAAGGGCGAAACGGCACAGGAGCTGGCCGGCCTGGCCGAGACAATGCGCGCGCTGGCCACCCGGGTCACCGTCGCCCGCGACGACCTGCTGGACACGGCGGGCACGGGCGGCGGCCGCCCGACCTTCAACGTCTCGACCACGGCCGCGCTCATCGCCGCCGGGGCGGGCTGCGCGGTGGCCAAGCACGGCAACCGCTCGGCCACCTCGCCCTCGGGCTCGGCCGACGTCCTGGAGGCGCTGGGCGTGCGCATCGACCTCGACCCCGCCGCGGTGGGCCGCTGCGTCGAGGAGGTCGGCTTCGGCTTCATGTTCGCCCCTGCCCACCATGCCGCCACCCGCTTCGTGGTCCCGGTACGCAAGGCCCTGGGCGTGCGCACGATCTTCAACTTCCTGGGCCCGCTGACCAACCCCGCGGGCGCCCGGCGCCAGCTCATCGGGGTCTCCGACCCCGCGATGCTGGAGACCATGGCCCGCGCCCTGGCTCGGTTGGGCGTGGACCGGGCGTTGCTAGTGTCCAGCGAGGATGGTCTGGACGAGATGAGCACGGCCGCGCCCACCCGCGTGGTGGAGGTGGCCGGCGACGACATCTCCGCCTACACCGTCAGTCCCGAGGACGCGGGGCTGGAGCGGGCGCCCGCGCAGGCGCTGCGCGGCGGCTCCCCGCAGGACAACGCCGCCACCGCCCGCGCGATCTTCGCCGGCGAGCCCGGCGCTCCACGGGACCTCGCGTTGCTCAACGCGGGCGCGGCCATCTACGCCGCCGGCGCCGCGAGCGGCCTGCGCGAGGGCGTCGACGCCGCCCGCGCCGCCGTGGACGACGGCGCGGCCGCGCGCACCGTCGAGGCGCTCGTCGCGCTGACGGGGGAGCTGGCCCCATGAGTGCCGCGGACCACGACCGTCCCTTCCCCGCCCCGTGAACGTCCTCGAGCGCATCGTCGAGTCCACGCGCGACGAGGTGCGCCGCCGCCGGGAGGACCTGCCGCTGGCCGACCTCGAGCGTGGGCTGGCCGGCCGCGGCGAGGACCGTCCCTTCGCGGAGGCGCTCAGCCGCCCCGGGGTGTCGCTCATCGCCGAGCACAAGCGCGCCTCGCCCTCGGCCGGCACGATCCGTGACGACCTCGGCCTGATCGACGTCGTGGGCGCCTACCAGCGCGGCGGCGCGGCCGCGCTGTCGGTCCTCACCGAGGAGCGCCACTTCGCCGGCTCGCTGGACGACCTGCGCGAGGCCCGGGCGGCCTGCGCCCTCCCGCTGCTGCGCAAGGACTTCATCGTCGACCCCTACCAGGTCACCGAGTCGGCCGTGGCCGGCGCCGACGCGATCCTGCTCATCGTCGCCGCACTGCCCGCCAAGGAGCTGGCCCACCTCTACGCGCAGGCGCGCGACCTCGACCTCGACGTGCTCGTGGAGGTCCACGACGCTTACGAGCTGAGCTGCGCGCTCGAGGTCCTCGACGCCGACGTCATCGCCATCAACAACCGCGACCTCACCGACTTCACCGTCGACCTGCAGCGCACCTACGAGCTGCTGGCCGACGTGCCCGCGGGCAAGACGGTGGTCTCCGAGTCGGGCATCCACGCCCGCGAGCAGGTCGACGCGCTGGAGAACGTAGGCATCGACGCGGTGCTGGTGGGGGAGACGCTCATGCGCGCCCCCGACCTCGAGGATGCGGTCCGCAACCTGGCGGGCCGACCGCTCGACCTGGGCGAGGAGCTCTGACCGACCCTCCTAGATGGAATCGACCATCTAGCCTCCCGGGGGTGAACCCCCCCCGGATCAAGCT
>JBBJOB010000184.1:0-4530 GCA_037721455.1 Solirubrobacteraceae bacterium
CGCCACGTCCGCGTCGGGCGCACCGCCGACCATGTGAGGCGGGCCATGGTGGGCACGTCGGCCAGCGGGGAGAGCCAGAAGGGCAGGCCGCGGGGACGGTAGGAACGGGCCAGGGCGGCGGTCATGGCCAGACGGACGGCGACGAGCAGCCAGTCCAGCGGCGTGCCGCGGCCCGTCAGGACGCGGGGCAGCGGGAGGGCCATGGCCAGCCAGAGCACGGCGAGGTCCTCGCCGCGGCGTAGCGGCGGGTTGACGTCGGGGGCCAGCAGCGAGCGGCCCCAGCCCTCCCAGGTCTCGCGGGCGGACGCGTACATGCGCACGTCGAGCAGGTCGGTGGCGTCGGCCATGGCCAGGTTCCAGCCGGCACGGCGCAGCGCGCGGGCCAGCGCGATGTCGTCGGTCATGAAGCCCCGCACCGCCACCATCCCGCCGAAGGCCAGGAACGCCTCGCGCCCCAGCGCGAGGCACTGGCCGTTGGCGATCGCGCGCCCGGGCGCGGGCTGCCAGCCCTCGACGTCGCCGGGCCCCACCCGGTAGGGGATCGTCGCGGCCATGCTGGGGTGCAGCAGGCGCTCGCCGGCCGTCCGGCACTCGAAGCGCGGGCTCACGGTGACGATGTCGGCGTCGCCGGCCAGCCGCGCGGCCAGGGCGCGCAGCAGGCCCGCCCGCGGCCGCGTGTCAGCGTCCAGGAACACCACGACATCGCCGGTCGCCGCGCGCAGGCCCTGCTGGAGCGCCCATGCCTTGCCCACCCAGCCTTCGGGCAGTTCCTCCCCGGCGACAACACGCGCGCCGCCCACCCGCGCGACCTGCGCCGTGGCGTCGGTGGAGCGATCGTCGACCACGAGGATCTCCGCCGCGTCGCCGTCGGCGCGCAGGCCGGCCAGACACGGTGCGAGCCGGTGCTCCTCATCGCGCGCCGGGATTATCACCGAGATCGTGCCTGCTGAAGCGGGCGCCCCGCCGCTCAGCGGCGGCCGGCGCCGCCGTCCACGGGCCAGCCTTGTTAGCACGACCGCCGCGGCGCCCCCCTGAGCGGCGGTGAACGCGGCGCGCGCTAGGGTGGCGCCGACCGGCCGGTCAGCCAACGCCGAAGGAGAGTGGATGGACCTCAACGACACGCCGGAGCAGGCCGCCTACCGCGTCCGCGTCGCTGCCTGGTTGAGCGAGCACCGCGACGAGGCGCCCGCCCTGGACCTCCCCGAGGAGGAGCTCGTCCCGGCGCAGCGGGCCTGGCAGCGCCGCCTGGCCGAGAACGGCATGGCGGGCGTGACCTGGCCCAAGGAGTTCGGCGGCCAGGGGCTGGGTCCGATCGAGTCGGTCATCGTTGGGCAGGAGATGGCCAAGGCACGGGTACCCGGCATCCTCGACGTGATCGGGGTCGGGATGCTCGGCCCCACCATCATCGCTCACGGCACCGAGGAGCAGAAGGGCCGCTACCTGGGCCCCATGCTCCACGCCGACGAGGTGTGGTGCCAGCTCTTCTCCGAACCCGCCGCGGGCTCCGACCTGGCGGCGGTGCAGTGCCGTGCGCGCCAGGAGGACGACGGCTCCTGGCGCCTGACCGGCCAGAAGGTATGGACGACCAACGCGCAGTTCTCCGCCCACGGCCTGCTGCTGGCGCGCACCGACGCCGACGTGCCCAAGCACAAGGGCCTGACCATGTTCATCCTCCCCATGGACGCCGAGGGCGTGACCATCCGCGGCCTGCGTCAGATCTCCGGCGAGGCCGAGTTCAACGAGGTCTTCCTCGACGAGGTGCGCGTGGAGGCCGACGCCGTCGTTGGCGGCGTGGGCAACGGCTGGGGCACCGCGCTCACGACGCTCATGTTCGAGCGCCTGACCATCGGCGCGGGCGCAGAGGGCCTGGGCTACCGGCCCGAGCGCTTCGTGGACCAGATCGCCCGTGACGAGCACGCGCGCACCGACCCGGAGGTGCGCCGCCGCCTGGGCGAGATCTCGATCGAGCTGCTGGCCGTGCGCTTCGGCGGCTACCGCCTGCTCAGCATGCTCCAGCAGGGCACCATCCCCGGCCCGGAGGCCGGCCTGGCCAAGGTCACCACGGTCACGGCGGCCGTCGAGGCCTTCGACCTGGTGGCCGACGTGCTGGGCCCCGACGCCCTGGACGAGGCCGGCGAGACCGCCTACGGGATCTCCTTCCTGCCCGGGTTGAAGTCCGCGGGGGGCACCGAGGAGATCCTGCGCAACACGATCGGCGAGCGCGTGCTGGGGCTGCCGCCCGAGCCGCGCCTGGACAAGGGCATCCCGTTCAGCGAGCTGCGGGCGAAGGAACGCGAGGCGGTGGCCAAGTGAATCTCGAGCTCTCCCAGGAGCAGGAGTTCCTGCGCGACGCCGCGCGCGACGCGCTGGGCCGCGTCAAGACCGTCGAGGCCGCCCGCGAGGCGCTGGGGGACCCCGGCGCGCGGCCCGACCTGTGGCCGACCGCCTGCGAGGCGGGCTGGGCCGGGCTCATCGTGAGCGAGGAGCACGGGGGTGCCGAGCTGGGCGCCTTCGACGCGATGCTCGTGATGATCGAGGCCGGCCGCGTGCTGGCCGGGATCGAGCTGCTGGGCCACCTGCCCGCGTCCGCGCTGCTCAACGCCGGCGGCTACGGCGACCTGGGCGCGATCGCCGAGGGCGTGAAGCGGGCGGCGTGGCTCCCGACCCGTCCGCCCACCGACGACGTGCCGAGCTGGACGGTCGAGGCGCGGGGCGGATCGCGCCGGGCGCCGGCCGTGGCGCTCGACGGCGACCGGCTGAGCGGCACCGTGGCCTGGGTCCCCGATGCCCCGGGCGCCGACGTGCTCGTGGTGATCGGCGTCGACGCCGGCGGCGAGGTCGCCGCGCTGGCGGTCGACGCCACGCAGGCCGGCGTGTCGGTCGAGGCGGTCACCCGCTACGACGCGACGCGCTCGCTGGGCCACGTGACGCTCGACGGCGCCACGGGACAGCGGCTCGCGTTGGACGCCCAGGGCATCGCCCACGCCTGGTACTTCGCCCAGACGCTGCTGGCCGCGGAGGGGATCGGCACGGTCGAGACCTGCCTGGCCAGCTCGGTGGCGTACGCCAAGGAGCGGTTCACCTTCGGGCGGGCCATCGGCTCCTACCAAGCGGTCAAGCACGCGCTGGTCGAGGTGCTGCGCCGCCGGGAGAACGCCTACTCGCTGCTGGTCTACGCGGGCTGGTCCCACGAGGATCGCCGCGACGAGTTTCCCCTCGCCGCCAGCGCGGCGCGGGCCGCGGCGAGCGCGGCGCTGGACTACGCGGCACGCGAGCTGATCTCCGTCCACGGCGGGATCGGCGCGACGTGGGAGCACGACGCCCCGCTGTACTTCCGCCGCGCGCAGCTCTCGCGCCGCCTGCTGGGCGGCATGGGCGATGCGACCGACCGCGTGGCCGGGGAGCTGCTGGCCAAGGCGGGCGCGGCGTAGGCGCCCCTGCGCGGCACGATCGGTCGATCGGGCTCGCTCGGCGAGGCGGATCGACCGATCGTCGCGCCTGGTTGGCGATCCGGCGCGCCGCGGCGTCCGGACACCCGGCGATGCGCTTCTGGGCCCACGACCGCTGGGGCTTCCCGCTCCCCGACGGCCATCGCTTCCCGCTGGCCAAGTATCGCCTGTTGCGCGAGGCGGTCGAGGCCGAGGGCCTGGGCGAGGTGCGCCCCTCACCGCCGGCCACCTGGGAGGCGCTGCACGCCGTCCACGACGCCGACTACCTGGAGCGCGTGCGAACGGGCACGATGACCGTGCGCGAGCAGCGCGCGCTCGGCCTCCCGTGGTCGCCCGAGCTCGTCGCCCGCGGCCGGCGCTCCACCCAGGGCACCGTCCACGCCGCGCGGGACGCCATGCGCGGCGGTCACGGCATGAACCTCGGCGGTGGCACCCACCACGCCGGCCGCGCGGCAGGCCGCGGCTTCTGCCTGTTCAACGACGTCGTGCTGGCCATCGCCACCCTGCGCGCCGAGGGCCTGGCCGAGCGCTTCCTCGTCGTGGACACCGACGTCCACCAGGGCGACGGCACGGCCGAGCTGCTCGCCGGCGACGACGCGGCGTTCACCCTGAGCATCCAGGGCGGCGGCAACTACCCGTTCGTGCGCGCTCGGAGCAACCTCGACGTCGACCTGCACAACGGCACCGGCGACGACGCCTACCTGAGCGCGCTGAGCGACGCCCTCGACCGAGCCGTGCCCGCCGCCCGCCCCGACCTGATCGTCTTCCTCGCCGGCGCCGACCCCTGGGAGGGGGACCGCCTCGGACGCCTCGCTCTGACCAAGGCGGGGCTGAACGCCCGCGACACGGTCGTCCTCGACCGCGCCACGGCCCTCGGCGTACCCGTCTGCACCACCCTCGCCGGCGGCTACGCCGTGGACGTACGCGACACCGTCGAGATCAACCTGGCCACGGCGCGGGCGGCGGCGGAACGCGTCGGCGCGACTAGAATCGCCGCCAAGGGGCCATAGCTCAGCTGGAAGAGCGCCTGCTTTGCAAGCAGGAGGTCGCCGGTTCGAGCCCGGCTGGCTCCATCGAGCGG
>JBBJOB010000185.1:0-4471 GCA_037721455.1 Solirubrobacteraceae bacterium
CTAGCGACCTGCGTGCGGACCGCGCTCCCAACGCGGGGCGCGGCCGCCGCGCGTCAATGGGGCGCGACGTGCCCGTCGCGCGGCTCGAGCGGCAGTCCCGCCGCCGCCCACGCCTCGAGCCCGCCGGCCATCGACCACGCGTCGTAGCCGGCCCGCCGGAAGGCCTGGGCAGCCATCGCCGAGCGTATGCCCGCGCGGCACTGGAAGATGACCGGCCGTGCGGAGTCGATGGTGTCCGCGCTGCTGCCCAGACGCTCCAGCTCGATGTGGCGCGCGCCGGGGACGCGGCCGGCCTCCCACTCGTAGGGCTCGCGCACGTCGACGACCTGCGCGCCGTCCGTGCGCAGGGCCTCCTCGGCCTGCGCGCAGGAGACCTCCAGCTGAGGGTCGACGATGCCCATGCCCCCGACGGTAGTGCAGCCCGGGTCCAGGCTCATCGGGGCGCAAGCGGGCGCGCGCGCTGCCACAGGAAGGCGCCGCCGAGCAGGACCAGGCCGAGCGCGAGGAACGACGCCACGCGATAGAGGGCGGTCAGTGTGGCCAGGTCGTAGGCCACGACCTTCGCCGCGGCAACGCCGAGCAGGGCGAGGCCCGCGAGGCGCAGCCCGCGCAGGTCGCGCACCAGGCCGCCCGCGAGGATCGCGACGCCCACGGCGGCCCACAGCGCGCTGAGCAGCACCTGGCCCTGCTGGCGGAGGGGGAGATCCAGCAGCGAGGTGCCCGGGTCACCGGGGCCGGGCTGGAAGGGCGTGACGAGCAGGGTCGAGGCCAGGAACAGGGCGGTCAGGCCTGCCAGGCCGACCAGCGGTGCGCGCAGGTTTCGTGCGCCGTCGCCGGCAAATCTCGAGGAGGGCGTCGTCGTGCCCTGCGCCGAGGGCGCAACGCCCGCCCCGACCACCGTGCTCGGGTCGAGGATGCGCGCAAGCGCCAGCACGGTCGCGGCGGCAGCGACGGCGCCCAAAGCGAGCACCGCGGCGAGAACGTCGTCGAGGCCATCGACGAGCGCCGCGGGCGGCGCCTCGAAGGTCAGCACGTGGCATACGGCGAGCGCGAGGAAGCCGACGGCGCCGCCGGCGGCGCCGTGGTCCGCCGCGTGCGGCCGGAAGGAGACCCGACGGTGGGTCCGCGCGTCCTCGACGCGCTCTTCGTCCTCTGCCCGAGCGAGCGGCAGGAGGGCCGTGGCCAGGACCGCCCACGCGACGGCCACCCATGGGCCGTCGAGGAGGAGCGCGGCCAGGTAGGCCAGCGCCGCGAGCCCCAGCGCGTCGAGGAGCGTCGAGCAGCCCTCGCGGCGTGTGACGACGAGCCGGCCCGCGGCCAACGAGCCCAGCGCGACGGCGAGCGCAGCGATGACCGCGGCGGCGCCCTCGCCGCCGTCCAGGGCGAGGTCCGGCGGAGCGACTTCGAGCGCCTGGCCGGCCGCCAGCAGCGCCTGACCGCAAAGCGTCGTGACCAGCAACAGCTCGCCATTGCCCGGATCACGCGGCACGCGCCAGGCGACGGCACCGGCGATCACCAGCGTGCCGGCGTAGGCGACGGTCAGCGCGGCGCCGTCGAGGATCAGGCCCAGTGCGACGTCCCCCAACACGACGCCGAGGGCGAGCAGGACGAGGCGCAGCGTGCCGGTCACGCGCGCGCCGCCGGCCGCGCCCGCCGCCAGGTGCACGGCGGCCAGTGCTGCGACCCAGCCGTTAGCCAGCGCGCCGTCGAGGGCGAAAAGGCCGGCGATGGTCAGCACCAGCGCGTTGAGGGACAGGAGGGCGACCGCCGCGCCGGGCAGGCGCGGAGCCGCGGTGCGCACGGCATCGCCGGCTGCCGAGGCGATGGTGATCGCGCCGAAGCCGGCGAGCACGAGCAGCGCCGCGCCCTCCGGCGGGCCACCGTCCAGCCACTCGCCCCACTGGATGCTGGTCAGCGCGAACGCGGGGAGCATGAGGCGCGGCCAGCGCTGTTGCGCGAGCACAGCGGCGGTGCAGGCGGCGGCGATCCACAGCAGCCACAGCGTCACGCCGTCGGCGGGTGCGCCGGCCAGGGCCGGGGCGGCAAGGCCGCCGAGCAGGCCGAGCGCCGCGATCCCCTGCGAGGTCCAGCGCAGCGCAACTGCGGTCGCGCCTGCGCCGACGACGAGGGCCAGCGGCAGCGCGATCGCCGGCGCCAGCACCTCGTAGGCCTGGGCCCCGACCGCGACGGTGAGGAAGAGCCCGGCCACGCCGGCGGCAACCGCCGCGAGCGCGGCGTCGGTGCGCCCGCGGCGCTCCTGCAGCCAGAGACCGAGCCCGGCGAGGGCGAGGGAGCCCAGCCCGCCCAGCAGCGTGCGCGCCCCTTCTCCAAGCCAGCCGTTGGACACGGCGACCCCGAAGAAGAGCACGACGGCGACGACGACCGCCAGCCCGCCCGTCCAGGCGAGCACGCGTCCGCCGAAGAGATCCTCGAGATCGAGCGCGCGCGCCCGGGCGAGGCGCTGCGCGTCGGCGGGCGGGGCGGGGGCGGGGGATGGCGCCACGCCGGCTGGCGCCGTTGCGGCGGATGGCGCGGGGGCGGGGGACGCCGCTACCGGCGCAGGCGTCGAGGCGCTGTAGGGGGCACGCGCACCGGCGGGCGCCTCGATCGTCGCCAGACGGGCACTCACCTCGTGCAGCTGGCGCTCGAGCTCGTCCACCCGCTCGTCCAACGTTGCTGATCCGCCGCTCTGCGTCCCCATCTCGTTCTCCGTCCGTGTGCCTGCTCTCCGTACCGCGACGGGGCAGCGCGGTTACGCGCGGCGGGCTTCGAGATCGGCCTGCTGACGCTCGCCGCCCATCCGCGGCATCGTATGGTGCGTAATGCACGACGTGCCCCTTCTCCGGCGACTCGTCCTGCCCGTCCTCCTGCTTGCCCTCCTTGCCGGCTGCGGCGACACGACCGCTCAGCGCGCCGAGGACCGGGCGAGCGAGGCCGACCGGGTCATCCGCACCTGGTCCGAGCGCCTGCGCGCCGGGGATGTAGAGGGCGCCGCGGCACTGTGGGCGGTGCCCTCGCGGGCGGCCAACGGCTCGCCGCCGCTGGAGCTGAGCACGCTCGAGGCCGTGGAGGCCTTCAACGAGGCCTTTCCCTGCGGCTCGGTGGTGACCGACACGCGGCCGGGCGACGAAGGCTTCACCATCACCGACTTTCGCCTCACGATGCGGGAGGGGGCCGACTGTCAGGGCGGGGAGGGCGGCGAGGCGAGCGCCGCGATCCGCGTGCGCGACGGGCGGATCACCGACTGGCTGCGTCTCCCCGAGGACAGCACGTCAACGCCACCCGGCAGCCGGGTGGTGTGAACGCCGTGACGGTTGGGGCGGCGTCAGACGTCGTCGCGGTAGACGCGGCGGCGCTCGACGACGTCCGCGCGGCCACCGCGCGACGCGTTGGCGAACAGGATCAACGAGATGACCAGGCCGATGATGCCGGCGATCATCAGGATCAACCCGACCGTCGAGATCTCGATCCCCTGGACATCTGCGTCCACGGCGAATCGTAGGATGGCGCCGACGGCGATGAGGGCAATTGAGGCTCCGATGCTCATGAAGTCAGCCTTTCCCGCGTAGCATCCATTCCATGCAGATCTCGACGAATTGCGTCTAGTGGCCGCCCCGCGCAAGAACGGCGACGGCACGTACTTCCGTGGACGACCACTAGCGATGCGGGAGAGCGGCTGACCATGCACCCGCCGACGCCCCGGCGCATCTTCCTCGCCGCGCTCGTCGCGCTGTGCGCCGGACTCGCGGCCACCGCGCTGCTCAACGGCTTCAGCCCCGCGACGCCGATCCGTTTCCTTCAGGGCGCCTCGCTGGTGGGCATCGCGATCTTCCTGATCGGCGGCGTCGTGGTGGGCCTGGGCCTGCGCCTGGCCGACTGGCGCGACCCGGCCTCCGAGGAGGACTTCGAGAAGATCGTCGAGCGTTCAGAGCGTCTGGCCCGCGACGGCGTTGCGGCCGAACCCGACGAGATGGACTTCGCCGCGCTGGATCCCCTGAGCGACGAGGACTTCGAGGAGCTGGTCGGCGAGGCTCTCGACGACCTGCCCGACCTCCTGCGCCGCGCGCTGGAGCGCAACGTCGCCGTGGTCATCTCCGACGACGGCCACCGCCACCAGGCCTACGGCCTCTACATGGGCGGCACCGTGGCCCGTGCCGAGCACGACCGCATCGTCGTCTTCCGCGACACCCTGCGACGGGACTTCGGGAATGACCCGGAGACACTGCGCGACGAGGTCACCCGCACCGTGCGTCATGAGCTTGCCCATCACCTGGGGGCCGACGAGCTGGGCGTGCGAGAGCTGGGTCTGTAGGCCCACCGCCCTCCTGCCGACAGCGGTAGCGATGAGGCGCATGATGCAGCCCGTCGACACCGGCTCGGTGGAGGGGGCGCTCACCCTGGGGGCCCATGGCGCTCGTGGCCACCGGGACGGTGATGACCACCGCCGGCATCCACTTCACGGCGGGTGTCC
>JBBJOB010000186.1:0-4470 GCA_037721455.1 Solirubrobacteraceae bacterium
CGGCCCCGAGAACCTCGGGCAGCTCTGGGAGTACGAGCCCGCACAGGAGCGCCTGACGCTCATCTACCAGTCGCTCTCCCGCGAGGATCTGGAGAATCCCGACAACGTCGTGTTCGTGCCCAGGACCGGGGACATCTTCCTCCAGGAGGACGGGCCCGCCGACGAGTTCGTGCGTGGCGTGACCCAGGACGGTGCGATCTACGACTTCGCCCGCACCATCGTCAACCAGAGCGAGTTCTGCGGCGGGTGCTTCTCGCCCGACGGCAACACGTTCTTCCTCAACCAGCAGGGCGAGCGGGGCACCGGCGACAGCAGCGCCGAGCAGAACGAGGGCGGCGCCATCACCTACGCCATCTGGGGTCCCTTCGCGCGCGCCGGGCGCGGCGGTCCTCCTACGCGTCCGCGATGACGGCGAGGGTGTCGCCGGGGCCCACCGAGCCGCCCTCCCGGATGGGCAGCTCCTTGATCGTGCCCGCCTTGTGGGCGGTGATCTCGTTCTCCATCTTCATCGCCTCGATGATGGTGATGAGCTGGCCCTCCTCGACGGTCTGACCCTGCTCGACGAGCACCTTCCAGACGTTGCCCTGCAGGGGCGAGGGCAGCGCGTCGCCGCCGCCGGCTGCGTCGTCTGGCGCGCGGGCGGAGCGCTTGGGGGCCGATCGCCCGCCGCCGGCCGGTGCGCCGTTGGCCGCACCGCCGCCGCCCGCGGGTAGCGGCGGGCCGATGACCTTGACGGCGAAGCGCCGGCCGCCCACCTCGACCGTGTAGGCCTGCTCGACCTTCTCCGCTTCCTCCTCGCCGTCCTCGGCGGGCGCCGGCGCGTCGAAGGCCAGCGTCTTGAGCCAGTCCTTGTCCTCGAGCAGGTCTCGGCACGTCTCGCCCCTGGCCCACTGCTCGGTGGCCAGCAGCGCCTTGTGGAAGGGGATCAGGGTCTTCAACCCCTCGATCTCGTACTCGCCCAGCGCGCGCAGCATCCGCCGGGTGGCCTGCTCGCGGTCCACGTCCCACACGATGAGCTTGGCCACCATCGGGTCGTACATGGGCGAGACCTCGCCGCCGGCCTCCAGCGCCGCATCGACGCGCACGCCGGGGCCCGTGGGCTCCTTGTAGGCGCCGACCGTGCCCGGCGCGGGGGCGAAGTTCTTCGAGGCGTCCTCGGCGTTGATGCGGCACTCGATCGCGTGGCCGCGCAGGGAGATGTCCTCCTGGGCGACCGACAGCTCCTCACCCGCCGCGGCGCGGATGCCCTCCTTGACGATGTCGATGCCCGTGGTCATCTCGGTCACGCAGTGCTCGACCTGGACCCGGGTGTTCATCTCCAGGAAGAAGTACTCGCCGTCGTCGGAGGACAGCAGCCCCTCGACGGTCCCCGCGCCCACGTAGTCCACGGCCCTGGCCGCCTCCACCCCGATCGCGCCGATGCGCTCGCGCAGCTCCGGCGAGACGATCCACTCCGGCGCCGGGGACTCCTCGATGACCTTCTGGTGGCGGCGCTGGATGGAGCAGTCGCGCTCGTAGAGGTGCACCACGTTGCCGTGGCGGTCGGCCAGCACCTGCACCTCGACGTGGCGCGGGTCGGGCAGGTAGCGCTCCAAGTAGACCGTCGCGTCGGAGAAGAACTTCTCGCCCTCGCGCGCGGCGCCCTCGAAGGCCTTCTCCAGCTCCGACTCGTCCTGCGCGACACGGAAGCCCTTGCCCCCGCCGCCGCCTGAGGCCTTGATGGCCACCGGGTAGCCGATCTCCTCGTCGATGAGCTCACGCGCTGCCGCGACGTCCTCGACGGGGTCCGTCGTCCCGGGAACGATGGGCACCCCGGCGTCGCGCATCAGCTCGCGCGCGCGGGTCTTTGAGCCCATGGCCTCGATCGCACTGGCCGGCGGGCCGATGAACGTGATCCCCGCCTCCTCGCACGCGCGGGCGAAGGCGGCGTTCTCGGCCAGGAAGCCGTAGCCGGGGTGCACCGCCTCGGCACCCGACTCGCGGCAGACCTCGAGGATGCGCTCCACGTTGAGGTAGCTCTCGGCCGCCGGCGCGGGGCCCAGCAGATAGGCCTCCGCGGCGCGCTTGACGTGCAGGGCGTCGCGGTCGATCTCCGAGTACACGGCGACGCCTGCGATGTCCATCTCCTCCAGAGCGCGGAGGATGCGGACCGCGATCTCGCCACGGTTGGCGACCAGGACCTTGGAGAACATGGGGGCGCGGCAGTGTACGTGACGCCGCCTGGGGCGCCTCGCCTCACGCCGACAGCAGGTAGCCCATCCCGCGCACGGTCTGGATCCGATCGCGACCGAGCTTGCGGCGCAGGTAGCCGACGTAGACGTCGACGACGTTGGAGCCTGGGTCGTAGTCGTAGCCCCACACGTGGGAGAGGAGCTGCTCGCGGCTGAGCACCTGGCCGGCATGGCGCAAGAAGGCCTCGAGCATCGTGAACTCGCGGGCGGAGAGCTCGATCGTGCGTCCGTCGACGCTGGCGCGGCGGGTGCGCAGGTCGAGCGCGACCTCGCCGTGGCGCAGCACGGTGGACTCCGCCGTGCCCTCATCGCGCAGCCGTACCCGCACGCGCGCGAGCAGCTCCTCGAAGCGAAACGGCTTGGTCAGGTAGTCGTCTGCCCCCAGCTCCAGGCCGCCGACCTTGTCGACCACGTCGTCGCGGGCGCTGAGGATGAGCACGGGCATGCGCTGGCCGCCGGCGCGCAGGTGACGCAGGACCTCCAGGCCGTCCATGCCCGGTAGGCCGAGGTCGAGGATCAGCAGATCGAAGTCCTCGTCACGTGCCGCGGCCCGGGCGGAGGGGCCGTCGGACACGGTCGTGGTGGTGAAGCCGTTGGAGCGCAGGCCCTTCTCCAGGAAGGCGGCCAGCCTCGTCTCGTCCTCTGCGATCAGGATGCGGCTCACGCCGGTGTCAGCTCCTCGTGCTCGCTGGCCTCTTCCTCCTGGTGGACGGGCAGCACCACGGTGAACACGGAGCCCATGCCCTCTTGGCTGTTGAGCTCCACACGACCCCCGTGGGCCTCGGCGATCGCCCGCACGATGGCCAGGCCCAGGCCGGCGCCCTCCGAGCGCCGGACGTTGTCGCCCGAGCGTGCGAAGCGCTCGAAGATCCGCTCCTGCTGGTCGGTCGGCACGCCCGGTCCGCTGTCGCGCACCCACAGGCGGGCCTCGCCGTCGCGCATGGCGCTGCCCAGTGCGACGGCGTCGCCTTCGCTGGTGTGCTGGACTGCGTTGTGGGCCAGGTTCATCACCGCTTGGGTCAGGCGCTGGCGGTCCGCGGTGATCAGCCCCGCCGCGTTGGCCTCCAGCCGCCACTCGCGCCGGGCCAGGCCGTTGGCCTTGGTCAGCAGTTCGTCGGTCAGCTCGTCGAGGTCCACCGGACCGGGGCGCAGGAAGTCGGCGCGCTCGGCCTTGGCCAGGGTCAACAGGTCGTCGACGAAGCGGCTCATGCGGTCCAGCTCGTCGGTGACCACCTCGATGGTGTCGGCGCGCTCCTGGGGGTCGTCGCCCAGCAGCTCGAGGTGGCCGCGGATGATCGTGATGGGCGTGCGCAGTTCATGGCCGGCGTCGCTGACGAAGGCGCGCTGGCTGGCGAAGGCGCCCTCGAGGCGATCGATCATGTCGTTGAACGTGCGCCCCAGCTCGGCCACCTCGTCGTGGCCCTTGACGGCGATGCGCTGCGCGAGGTGGGTCTCCGAGATGCCCCGCGCGGTGTCGCGCAGCTCGCGCAGGGGGGCGAGCACCCGCCCGGCGATGGTCCAGGCCAGCAGCGAGGCGATGGCCAGGACCCCGATCGACACGCCCGCCGCCACCTGCACCGAGTAGACGACCTCCCGGCGCTCGCGCTCGATCTGTGCCGTGACCACGAACGTACCCAGTCGCTCGCCCTGAGCGAAGATCGGCACCGCCGCGTAGCGCAGATCGCCGTTGTCGGCCTGGATCGTGCCGCGCCGGGGCCGCTCGATGGTGGCCAGCGCGGAGAACCGGCGCCGGTCGAACGGGGCCCCGCCGGCCGGGCTGCGGCGGTAGAGCTCGGCGCCCACAAAGGCCAGCGCGGCCTCGTCGACGTCCGGCACGTTGCGCCCCAGAAAGGTGTCGAAGATCGCTTCGATGTCGGTCCCGAAGGGCTCGGCGGTCTGCGGGTCGCGGCCTCGCGAGGCGAGGATCTCGAACTCCTGCACCTCCTGTAGCAGCGATGCGTCGACGCGTTCGTTGACCCGTGCGAGCAGGAGCTGGCGCAGGGCGAGGGTGGAGACCACGGTCGAGAACGCGAGCAGGATGAGGAAGGCGGCGAGGACCCTCGTCCTGGTGCTCAGCAGGAGCGGCCATCGCCGCGACCTGCGCTGTGTGGTGCTCCCCATCGCCCGACCTACTCGTCGTCCTCGTCGTCCTCGTCCTCGTCCTCGTCGTCGTCGTCGTCCGGGTCGTCATCGTCATCGTCGTCGGGCGGTGGTGGCGGGGGAGCCGGGGCCGGCGCGG
>JBBJOB010000187.1:0-4458 GCA_037721455.1 Solirubrobacteraceae bacterium
AGAGGAGACCCCGGCCGCCCCGGTCGTCGAGGAGGTGGCCCCGGTCGTCGAGGAGACGCCGGCCGCCCCGGTCGTCGAGGAGGCCGCGGCCTCCGTGGCCGAGGCCGCCGCCCCGGGCACCGATGCCGTCGCGCCTGCGCCCGCCGGCTGAGCCCCCCCCCACCCCCCCCCGCGAGCCCGCCCGGCCCCGGCCCGGCGGGCTCGCTGCGTTGTTGGCGCCTTTGGCCCGGTTTGCTCCGTCGGCCACTCGGGAAGGTCTCGTCCGACTATGGCGACCCAACAGGAAGACCCACGCACCAAGGAGCTGGTCCAGGCGCTCTCCGAGCAGACCTCGACGCTCCTGCGCAAGGAGCTCGCCCTGGCCCAGGTCGAGCTCAAGGAGAAGGGCAAGCACGCCGGCCTCGGCGGCGGCATGATCGGGGGAGGCGGCCTGCTCGCCCTCTACGGTCTCGGCGCCCTGTTCGCGGCGATCATCATGCTCCTGGGCACGGCCATCGCGTCGTGGCTCAGCGCCCTGATCGTCGCCGTGGTGCTCTTCGCCGTCGCGGGGGTCCTGGCCCTCACGGGCAAGAAGGAGATCCAGCGCGCGGGCCCCGCCAAGCCCGAGCAGGCGGTGGCCTCCACAAGCGAGGACGTCCGTTACGTCCGCGACCACGCGAAGGGAGGCGGACATGGCTGACGAGACTCCAGGATCGACGGATCCGGCCGGTGCACCGCCCGCCGACACCGACAAGTCGCCGGAGCAATTGCGCAGCGAGATCGCCGAGGCCCGCGAGGATCTCGGCGAGACCGTCGAGCAGCTAGCGGCCAAGGCCGATGTCAAGGCCCGCGCCCACGACGCCGTCGAGGACGCCAAGGGTCGCGCTCACGACAAGGTCGAGGAGGGCAAGGACCAGGTCCGCCACGCGGCCGACCGCGTGCAGGCGACCGCCCAGCAGAAGCGCACGGAGGGCATCAGCACCGACGACGTGCGCGGTGCTGCGCAGACCGGAGTGGAGCAGGCCAAGGCCAATCCCGCGCTCGCCATCGCCGCAGGCGTCGGGGTGGCCCTGCTGGTCATCCTCATCCTGCGCAGGCGCGGCGACTAGTCCCGGGCCGCGTGCCGCCGTTCGGGGTCCTCGCCCTCGGCGACTCGATCACCAACGGCGGCGGCGAGCTGCAGTGGGGCGTGGCCCTGCAGTCCTGGGCCCTGTGGACCGCGCGCGGCCTCGGCCTGCCCTACAGCCCGTTCGCCACCGACGGCGCCACCGTGCGCGACGTCGTCGCTGCCCAGCTCCCAGCGTTGCAGCGACGCAGCGCGCGGCCCGAGGCCCACTACGACCTGGCCTGCCTCTACATCGGGGTCAACGACGTTCGCGCCCTGGACTGGGAAGCGGACGCCTTCGAGCGCGACCTCGACGCAGCGCACAGCGCGCTGGCCGCCCGGGCGCCGCGGCGCCTGGCGGTGTCGATCCCGCTCGATCTGGGGCGCCCGCGCGCCGGGCCCAAGGTCGAGGAGGCAAACGCGGTGATCGAGCGCGTGGCCGCCCGCCACGGGGCGCTGGTGCTCGACCTGCGCGGCATGCGCGGCCGGCGCGTGCTCATGGCCGACCACGTGCACCCGACCGCCTTCGGGCAGCTGGCCGTCGCCGAGCGGGCGCTGGACGTGCTGGCCGCCGACGGGATGGAGGTGCTGGTGCGCCCGTGGGACCTGGTGCGCTACGAGACCACCCGCGTCGGCCGCGTACGGGGCGACGCCACGTACGCCTACCGTCACGCGAAGCGCAGCGCACGGGTGGCGGGAGCGGCCCTCGGCGAGCGGGCGCGGAGGCCTCGCAGGGGCTGACCTCGTGCGCTGTGGCACCATCGCGTGGTGTCGCAGTTGCCCGTCGAGGAGGCCGTCGCCCGCTACGCGGCCGGCTTCTTCCCGATGGACGACGACCCCGCAGCGCCCGAGGTGCCCTGGTACGCGGCCGACCCGCGTGCGGTGTTCGAGCTCGACGGCGCGGCCCGTGCGGCACTGCATCGCCGGCTGCGCCGCAGCCTGGTCCGCGCGCAGCCGGGCTGGGAGCTGCGCCGCGACGGGGACTTCGAGGCAGTGGTGGCAGCCTGCGCGCGACCGCGTGCGCCCGGCGACGGCGAGTGGATGACCCCGCGCCTGCGCCGTCAGTACACGCGCCTGCACGCCGCCGGCGTGGCCCACACCTTCGAGCTGTGGATCGATGGCGCGCCCGGTGCGGGAATCGTCGGCGTGCTGCTCGGGCGCGCGGCGCTGCTGGAGTCGATGGTCCACACGGTGCCCCACGCCGGCAACGTGCTCCTGGCGCGCACGCTCGACGACCTGGCCGGGGAGGGCTTCAAGCTGTGCGACATACAGCTTGCCACGCCCCACACGGTGCGCCTGGGTGCGCGGCCGGTCTCCCGCGCGGTCTTCGACGCGCGACTACGGGAGGCGCTTTCGCCGGCGGTCACCCCGACCGGGGACCGCCGGCGACGTTAGACAGCCGCCCACAGGGCCCCGCTCCCCAGCGTCTCGCGCGCGATCTCGCCGCGGGCGGCGGCGGCGATCAGCGCCTCTTCGGCGCCCTCGTCGTCGACGATGGCGTTCTCGGGGGCCATGCAGGCCGCGACCTCGCGCGTGGTCAGCCCCTCGGGGAAGACGGCCAGCAGCTCGGTCACTTCCTGCGCCTCGCCCCGGCGCTCCACGGAGCGGTCGAGGTTGGCGACGCAGAGATCGAAGGCCTCCACGGGCTGGAAGCCGCCGGCCTCCAACGTGCGCCCGTCCCGGGCGGCGAAGGTCAGTGAAGGAGCAGTGAACCGCCAGGCGCCGTCGGTGTCGGCAGCCTTGCCCTGGAAGTGCGTCGGCCCGCCCTGCGCGGTGCGCGCCAGGGCGCGGTCGGACTGGTAGGCGGCCTCGACGTCCTCGTCGTCCAGGCGCGCCACGACCGCGGCGGGGGCGAGGCCCACGACGCGGCCCAGCGCCTCCGAGATCGAATCGTCGTCGTCCATGGGCAGGGCGGTGGTGAACCACGCGAACTGCAGCGCGCGGAAGGCGGCGACCTCCAGGTCGGGCTGGTCCAGACGTACGGCGACCACAGCGCGACAGGCGCGGCCCGTGGCCGGGATGCGCTCGCGTGGCTGCGTGGCGAAGGGCATGCCGCGCTCGCGGAAGCGCTGGTAGCCGCGGGCCATCTTCTCGCCGGTGTAGCCGGCCTCCTCGTAGCGCGTTGGGTCCTCGGCCAGGCCGATCATCACGTGGCGCCAGCGCAGCCCGTCCGCGTAGCGCCAGCGCAGCACGGCCAGCGCGGGGGAGGCGGAGTAGCCCCACGGGCAGCCCGGGTCGTTGAAGTGGGTCACAGCGAGCATTGGCCCACACTGTTGCACACGCAATGATCCCACCTCCGGTCCACGCGGGTACGTTGTCGACGATGCGCACGCTCGTGATCAGCGACCTCCACCTCGGCTCGCGCATGCAGCGCGACGTGCTGCGCCAGTCCGAGCCGCTGGGCGCCCTGATCGCTGCGCTGGAGGGCATCGACCGCCTCGTGCTCATGGGCGACGTCGTCGAGCTGCTGGAGGGCCGCCCGCGCCGCGCGA
This sequence comes from Solirubrobacteraceae bacterium, assembly GCA_037721455.1. Classification (GTDB taxonomy): domain Bacteria; phylum Actinomycetota; class Thermoleophilia; order Solirubrobacterales; family Solirubrobacteraceae; genus Siliceabacter. The sequence goes on from JBBJOB010000187.1 coordinate 3,577, forward strand.
TGGCCGAGGCCGAGCCGGTGCTGCGCGAGCTGGGTGCGGCGCTGGGCCGCGGGCGCGACGTGGTCATCGTGCCGGGCAACCACGATCACCTGCTCGTGCGCCCCTGGCTGCGCGAGCGCATGGACTCCGACAAGCGGGTCGGCTTGACCGCGCGGGTGGCGGCGCGCTCGAGTGGCCGGCTGGAGGCGCTCGCCTCCTGGCTCAAGCCTGCACGCGTCTCCGTGCGCTACCCGGGCTTCACGGTCGCCCCGGGCGTCTTCGCCACCCACGGCCACTACCTCGACCGCCACCTGATGCCGTCGCTGCCCGTCAGCGTCTCCCGTGGCCCGCTTACACCGCTGCCCGAGCGCGCGCGCCCCGAGGACTACGAGCGCGCATCGGGGCCCAGCGCCGCGGCGGTGCAGGGGCTGCTGGCCACCGCCCTGCCCGGCGCGATCGGCGACCCGTTCGACATCGTCGCGGGCGTCGCCCGCCGTCTGGCCCTGGCCGCCGTGCCAGTCTCGGCCCTGCTGCGCGGAGGCGAGGTGCTCGCGCCACTGTCGGCCGGGCTGCTGGGCGTTCAGTTCCGCCGCGCCGGCCTACCCGCGATGGCCCGGGCGTCGCGCACGCTGGGCGTCCGCGCGCAGCACGTCATCTTCGGTCATCTCCATCGTGCGGGCCCGCTCCCGGCCGACCCGCCGGCCGAGTGGACCCAGGCCGGCCTCGACGGGCCGCTGCTTCTGCACAACACCGGCTCGTGGGTCTACGAGCCGCTGCTGCTGGCGGGCATGCGCCCGCCCCATCCCTACTGGCCCGGTGGCGCGGTGCTGGTGGAGGAGGGCCGCCCGCCGCGCACCCTCACGCTGCTGGACGACGTGCCACCCGAGCTGCTGCTGCCCTGAG
>JBBJOB010000188.1:0-4446 GCA_037721455.1 Solirubrobacteraceae bacterium
CCGGCGAGCCCTTCCCGCCCGAGGAGCTCTTGGCCCCCGACGAGCCCTTCGCCCCAGCCGAGCCCTTCCCGCCGCCCTTCTTCGCGCTCCCGCCCGAGCTGCTGCCGCTCTTCGCTCGTGACGCGGGCGTCTTGCCGGCGCTCCCGCCGTTGCCCTCCGCGCCCTCGCGCGAGCGGACCTGGTCGAGGCTGGCCTTCAGGGCGGCCATGAGGTCGGGCACCGGCTCGGGCTCGTCGGCCACGGGCTGCACCGCGATCTCCTCGCCCTGGGCCTTGCGCTCGATGAGCTCCAGGACCTCGTCGCGGTAGGTGTCGCGGTACTTGTCGGGCTCGAACGGGCCGGCCAGCGAGTCGATGAGCTGGCGGGCCATGGCGACCTCGCGCTGCGTGGTCTCGATGTCGTCGGCGGCGGGCACCTCGTCCAAGCGGCTCGCGTCGACCACCTCGTCGGAGAAGACCATGGTGGCCATGGCCAGCACCTCCCCCAGAGGCCGGATGGCCACCAGTTGCTGCTTGGAGCGGATGACCACCCGGGCGACGGCCACCTTTCCGGCGTCACGCATGGCCTCGACCAGCAGCCGGTAGGGCTTGGCGCCGCCCTGGGCGGGCGCCAGGTAGTAGGGGTGGTCGTAGTAGATCGGGTCGATCTCCTCGAGGTCGACGAAGTCCTCGATGTCGATGGTCTTGGTCTTCTTGGGATCCAGGGCCTCGAGCTCGCCCGGCTCGACGACCACGTAGCGGTCGGGCGTCAGCTCGTAGCCCTTGACCAGATCCTCGTAGTGGACCTCATCGCCCGTCGTCGGGTCGACGCGCCGCTGCTGGATGCGCACGCCGGTCTTCGCGTTGAGCTGGTGGAAGCGCACAGTCTTGCGCTGCACGGCCGAGTAAAGCTTCACGGGCACGGTGACCAGCCCGAAGGAGATCGCGCCGGTCCAGATCGAACGGGGCATGGACGCAGTATGCCCGGGTGGGTGGGACGAGTACGCACCTCTACCTGCGTGCGCACGCGAGCTTGCACCCGCGCCACCGGGGTAGAAGGCTCCTTCAGATAGCGAAGATTCGACACAGGAGGACAGACATGACCGTTCGCAACGCCGCTCAGGGCATTCTCGCCGACGAGCGGTCCGAGCAGCGCGACGAGATCGTCGCGATGCTCACCAAGGCGTACTGGATGGAGCTCGAGACGGTGATGAACTACATCGCCAACTCGGTGAACCCCGACGGCGTGCGCGCCCAGGAGATCATCGAGTCCCTCAAGACCGACGTCCAGGAGGAACTGGGCCACGCCCAGCAGTTCGCCGACCGCATCAAGGAGCTCTACGGGGTGGTCCCCGGCTCCTCGGGCTTCACGGCCGAGCAGACGTTCCTGCAGCCGCCCGCGCACCAGACCGACATCGTGCACGTCATCCGGGGCGTGATCGAGGCCGAGTCGGGCGCCATCGAGCACTACAACGCGCTCATCGAGGCGACGGAGGAGGTCGACCCTGTGACCAACGACATGGTCATCGCGGTCCTGCGCGACGAGGAGGGTCACCGCCGGCTCTTCGAGGGGTTCCTCCGCGAATACGAGGCCGAGGGTTTGGCGTAGCCCGGCGCCGGCGCGGGGCGTAGCCCGGCGCCGGCGCGCCCGGCATCGTCGTCGCTGACGCCGCCCGGCGCCGGGGGAGAGTGCCCACAACGCACCGCCCCCGGCCGTCGGGTGGCGTCAGCGGCGTCGAGGGCGTGCGTCGCCGATGTCGGGCTGAGGGTCGGGTTGGGGCGGAGCGGGCTCGGGCGGCACGACGGGCGTCGGCTGCTCGGGCGGGGTCTCGGGAGATGGTGGGGGGGCCGGGTCGGGGACCTCTGGTGTCTGCGGCGGGGAGATCGGGGTGGGCTGCTCGCCCGGGTGAGGGACCTCCAGCGCCGGCCCGACCTGGCCCGGCGCACTCTGCGCCGGGCCGAAGACGGTTCGGATCACGTCTGGCGATCCAGGTCCGCCGCCTCTTGCTTCTTGGCGTCGGCGGAGTCCTGCGCCTTGGCGGCCTGGTCCTTGACCTCACCCTTCTTCTCTTCCTTCTGGCCCTCGCGACGTGTGCTCGAGTCGCCGGTGAGGTCTCCGACGGCCTTCTTGGCGCGGCCGGTGATCTTGTCAGTGATGCCCATGTTGAATCCTCCTGGATCGTTCAGGGTCTTCCCCGGGGCTTTACCCGAACGGCGTGGACGACAAGCCCTCGCGCAGCTCCGCTATCGACCCGTACACGGCCTGCGCGCCGGCGGCCAGCAGCTCGTCCTCGCCGAAGCCGCCGGTGCGCACTGCCAGGGTCTCGACCCCGGCGCGCCTGGCGGCCTCGACGTCCCAACGCGAGTCGCCCACCATCACCGCCTCCCCCCCGCCGGCCTTCTCCACGGCGACGCCCACGAGATCGGGCTGGGGCTTGGTGGCTTCGACGTCCCCCGAGGTCGTCCAGCCGTCGGCCAGCTCGCGGGCGTCGAGAAGGTCGAGGTAGTGGTCGACCTCCTCCGGCTTGGCCGAAGAGGCCAGGATCACGGCGCAGCCCCGCTCCTTGAGGTCCTCCATCAGGCCCCGTGCCCCCTCCAGCGGCTCGACCTCCTCGATCAGCGCAAAGTAGTGCTCGCCCTCCGCCGCGCGCAGGTCGTCGCCCAGGCGCTCCTCCACCTCCGCGCCACACAGGGCCTCGACGAGCTGGTCGCCGCCCATGCCGATCGCACGGTGGATACGCCACAGGGGGAGAACGAGCTCGTGCCGGCGCAGAGCCCGATACCAGGCGATCGCATGGTGGTAGTTGCTGTCCACCAGCGTGCCGTCGATGTCCAGGATCGCCGCAGGAGGCAAGAGGGCGCTCCTACCCCGTGGCGCCCGGGCCGACGCCACCCGGGCCGCGAGCCGCGGCCGCCGCGGCGCTCATGCGGCCCAGGCAGCGGCGCAGGATCCGCGAGACCTGCATCTGCGAGACGCCGATGGCCTCGCCGATCTCCGATTGGGTCAGGTCCTCCTCGAAGCGCAGGCGCAGCACCGTGCGCTCGCGCTCGTCGAGCGCTGCCAGCAGGCGCTCGAGCACCGCCCGGTGCTCGGCCAGCGCGAAGCCGCTCTCGTCGTGACCCAGGGCGGAGCCCACCGTATCGTCGTCGTCGTCGCCCTCGCCACCGCGTCGCGGCGCCTCCAGGGACGCTGCCCGGTAGGCGCCAGCGGCCTCCAGTGCCTCGAGGATCTGCTCCTCGGAGGTCCTGGTGGCCGCGGCCAGCTCGGGCACCGTCGGCCGGCGGCCCAGGTGGCGCGCGAGGTCGTCGGCGGTGCGGTCGGCGCGCAGGACCAGTTCCTGCAGGTCGCGCGGGACGCGCACGGACCACGTTCGGTCGCGGAAGTGGCGCTTGAGCTCGCCCAGGATCGTGGGCACGGCAAAGCTCGAGAACGCCACGGGCCGGGCGGTGTCGAAGCGGTCCACGGCCTTGACCAGGCCCAGCGAGGCGACCTGCACGAGGTCGTCCAGCGGCTCGTCGCCCTGCGCGTAGCGGCGGGCCAGGCGCCGCGCGAGGGGCAGGTAGCGCTCCACCAGCGTCGCGCGGGCGGCTGGATCGCGCCCACGCTGCCACCGCTCGAAGAGCGCGCGCTCGTCATCGCGTTCACGGGAGGCTGAGGGGGCCAGGGCAGCGGGCATCAGGACACGCGCGCACCGGGAGAATGGGGTGCGCAGTGCCGCGGCGGATGGCTGGGCCGTGGCTTCGTGCGTCATGATACCCACGCTGATGGCGATCGCACCCACGGGGGACGAGGAGCGGCGGATCACGGACGGATTGGCCATCCTGGCCGCCGACGAGGAGCAGGCCGCCCTGGACCGCATCTGCGCGCAGCTGCGCTCGCTGGGCCACGAGGTGACGGGCCGGGCGGTGACGCTGGGCGCGGTGGCCGACGAGGTGGCGGGCGAGCAGCCAGACCTCGCGGTCGTCGCCGTGCACACCAGCGACGAGCACGCTCTGGAGCTCATCGGCGAGATCACCGGGGTCGCGGGACGGCCGGTCATCGCGCTGCTCCCCGCCGTCGACCCCGGCTTCGTCCGCGCCGCGGCGCAGCGCGGGATCTTCGCCTACGCCCAGCCCGACGACCCCGCCGACCTCCAGGGGGCCATCGAGGTGGCCATGCAGCGCTTCCACGAGGCCCGTGCGCTGCTCGAGCAGGTCGACCGCCTGGAGACCGCGCTGGAGCGTCGCGCGCTCATCGAGCGGGCAAAGGGCGTCCTGATGGAGCGCCACGACATCGACGACGTCCGCGCCTTCTCGCTCCTGCGCGACCAGGCGCGCCGGCGCAGCCGTTCCGTGGTGGATCTCGCCGGCGGCGTCCTGGACGGCCATCCGCTGCTGCCCAAGCGGGGGACGTGAGGCTCAGCCCGCTCATCCGCGCGGCCAAGCGCTTCCAGGCCGACCAGATGACCGACCACGCGGCGGGGCTCAC
>JBBJOB010000189.1:0-4384 GCA_037721455.1 Solirubrobacteraceae bacterium
GGCAGCGACTCGATGTCGCCGACCGTGCCGCCGATCTCGGTGATGACCACGTCGACGTCGCCCGTCTCGGCCACGAGGCGGATGCGCTGCTTGATCTCGTCGGTGATGTGCGGGATGACCTGCACCGTGCCGCCGAGGTAGTCGCCGCGACGCTCGCGGCGGATGACCGCGTTGTAGATGCCACCCGAGGTGACGTTGGACGCCCGCGACGTGTTGGTGTCGGTGAACCGCTCGTAGTGGCCCAGGTCGAGGTCGGTCTCCGCACCGTCCTCGGTCACGAAGACCTCGCCGTGCTGGTAGGGCGACATCGTGCCCGGGTCGACGTTGATGTAGGGGTCGAACTTCAGCAGGGCGACCGTGAGCCCGCGGGCCACGAGGAGGTGGCCGATCGAGGCGGCGGCGATGCCCTTGCCCAGCGAGGAGACGACCCCGCCGGTGATGAAGATGAACTTGGAGCGGGGGCGGGCGGGAGTCACGCGAGCGAGTCTAGGCGAGGCTCCGGACGGCGCGGGGACCGCCACACGGCGGGGCTCGCCGGGGCGCCCAGGTCAGCTCACGCAGCCCGGCGCAGCTCGCGCGCGTGGTGGTGGGCCGCCTCGTCGCCGGCGTCAGCGCCGAGCATGCGCACCAGCTCGCCCTCCACCTCGCCCTCGTCGAGCTGGGTGACCGTGGTGCGGGCCGGCTCGGTGCTGACGTCCTTGGCGATGGAGAAGTGGCGGGCGCCCAGGGAGGCGATCTGGGGCAGGTGGGTGATGCACACCACCTGGCGGCCGTCGGCCAGCCCGCGCAGCGCCTCGCCCACGGCGCGGGCGGTCTGCCCGCCGATGCCGGCGTCCACCTCGTCGAAGACCAGCGCTGCGCGCCCCCCCTCGTTGGCCAGGCTCAGCACGGCCAGCATGACCCGCGACAGCTCGCCGCCCGAGGCCGTCTCGCGCACGGGCGCCGCCGGCACGCCGGGGTTGGGCGCCAGCAGCAGCTCGACGGTGTCGGCCCCCGCCGGCCCGGGCTCGCGCTCGCCCAGCTCCACGGCGAAGGCCGCGCCCTCCATGGCCAGGTCGCCCAGGCGCTCGCCCACCGCACCGGCCAGCTTCGGCGCCGCGGCGCGCCGGGCGTCACGCAGCGCGTCGGCCGCACCCGCGAGGTCCGCCCGCGCAGCGCCCAGCGCGGTGTGGACCTCCCCGAGCGAGGCCTCCGCGCCCGCAAGCTCGTCGCGGCGCTCCCGACAGCGCGCCGCGTGCTCGAGCACCGCGGCGACGGCGCCGCCGTGCTTGCGCTTGAGCCGGTCGATGGCCGTAAGGCGCTCCTCGACCGCGTCCAGACGCGCGGGGTCGCCCTCCAGCCCCTCGCCGTAGCGGCGCAGCTCGCCGGCCAGGTCCTCGGCCTCCAGCGCCAGCGCGCGCCAGCGCTCGGCCAGCGGGTCGAGCTCCGCGTCGACCCCGGCCACGCCGTCCAGCGCCGCCGCGGCCCCGGCCAGCAGCGCCACTGCGCCCTGTTCGCCGGCCTCGGGTGCGGCGGCCTCGGCGGCGCCCAGCGAGGCGGCACGCAGCGCCTCGACGTGGCGCAGGCGCTCGCGCTCGACGCCCAGCTCGGTCTCCTCGGCCTCCGAGGGGTCGACACGGTCGATCTCGTCCAGCTCGAAGGCAAGGAGGTCGAGCTCACGCTCGCGCGCGCCGCCGGCCTCGGCCAGCACCTCGAGCCGGCCCTCGAGCTCGCGCACCCGCGCATACGCGCTCGCACACGCCGCCCGCCGGCGCGCCTGGCCGTCGCCGCAGAATCCGTCGAGCAGGTCGAGCTGGGCGGCGGCGATGGTCAGCCGGCGGTGCTCGTGCTGGCCGTAGAAGGCCACCAGCGGCGCGGCCAGCTCGCGCAGGTCGCCCACCGAGGCCGACCGGCCGTTGACCAGCGCCCGCGAACGCCCCTCGGCGGTCACCCGCCGGGCCAGGACAAGCTCGTCGGCGTCGTCGGGCAGGCGGTCGCCCAACGCCGCGCGCGTGGCCGTGTCGAGCTCGAAGACCCCCTCCACGTAGGCCTCCGCGGCGCCCGGACGTACGATCCCCGTGCGCGCGCGGCCGCCCAGGAGCAGGTCCAGCGCCTGAGCCAGCACCGTCTTGCCCGCCCCCGTCTCCCCCGTGAGCACGTTGAGGCCTGGCGCCAGGCGCAGCTCGGCCCGCTCGATGAGCAGGAGGTTCTCGACGCGCAACTCCAGGAGCACGCCGACGGTGTACCAGCGGGCCAGGACGGATCAGGCGCGCGGCGAGCGCGCGCCTTACGCTTCCTCATGCGGCCAGCTTGCCGAACTTGTCGCGCAGGCGCTTGTAGAAGGACGAGCCCGGCTCCTGGGCCAGGGCGCCGGCGTCGCGCAGGAAGCGGGTGGTGAGGCTCTCGCCAGGACCGAGCTCCCCGGCCGCCACTCCGTCCACCGTCACGTCGACCGCCTCGCGCGAGCGGTTGTCGATGGTCAGCGGGTCGTCGGGGGCGACCACCAGCGCGCGGGCGGCCAGGGAGTGGGGCGCGATGAACGACACGGCGAAGCCCTCCACGCCCCAGGCCAACACGGGACCGCCGTTGGCCAGGTTGTATCCCGTGGAACCCGCCGGTGTGGCCACCACGAGGCCGTCGCAGCGCACCCGGCCCACCTCGGCGCCGTCCAGCCCGTAGGCCAGGTGGGCCACCCGCTCGCCGACCTTGCGGTGGATGGAGACGTCGTTGATGGCGGCGTGGATCCCGCCGCCGACCTCGACCGAGAGGGCAGGCAGCGACAGCACCTCGAAGTCGCGGCGCAACGCCCGGTGAAAGCCGTCGTCACCCAGCTCGTCGGGCTCGACGGTGGCCAGGAAGCCGACCTCGCCGAAGTTGACCGCGAACACCGGCACCCCGGTGCCGGCGTAGCGGCGCAGGGCACGCAGGATCGTACCGTCGCCGCCCAGCACCAGGCAGAGCTCGACGTCGTTGGCCACCTCCGCGTCAGCCACCACGCCCGGGGCGGACACGATCGCGTGCTTTGCGGTCTCGCGCTCGTCGAAGCGCAACTCGACGCCCTCGTCGCGCGCCGCGGTGCGCAGGGCGGCGAGGGCGGGCGCGACCTGCTCGACCCGCCGGTGGGTGAAGACCGTCGCCCCCCTCACGCGGCCTCTCCCGGCTCGGCGGCCGCCGCGGCCGCCTCGATGTCCTCCAGCGCCCCCGAGCGCCCGGCCTCGGCAAGCCATACGAAGGTCTCGCGATTGCCCTTGGGCCCCGGCAGCCCGGAGGAGGCGAAGCCCAGCACCGCGGCGCCCAGGCCCACCGCGCAGCGGGCCACGTCGACCAGGGCGCCGCGGCGGCCGGCCGCCTCGCGCACGACCCCGCCGCTGCCGACGCTCCCCCGGCCGACCTCGAACTGCGGCTTGACCATGGCCAGCGCGTCGAAGCGGGGCGCGACGAGGGACAGCACGGCGGGAAGAACCTTGGTCAGGGAGATGAAGGACACGTCGGCCACGACTAGATCGGGAGCCCAGGGCAGGGACCCGGGCGCCACCGAGCGGGCGTTGACGCGCTCCAGCACGATCACCCGCGCGTCGGTGCGCAGGCTCCAGGCCAGCTCGCCGTAGGCCACGTCAAGCGACACGACCTCTGCGACGCCTCGCTGGAGCAGGCAGTCGGTGAAGCCGCCGGTCGAAGCGCCGACGTCCAGGGCCCGGCGCCCGGCGACATCGATCCCCAGCGCGTCCAGCGCGTTGGCGAGCTTCACCCCCCCGCGCGAGACGTACGCGGGGCCCTCGGCGACCTCCACGGCGACGTCCGCGGCCACCTGGTGGCCCGGCTTGTCCACCCGCCGGCGCTCGGCGCCGACCAGAACCTCCCCGGCCATGACCGACGCAGCCGCCCGCGAGCGGCTGGCGAAGAGCCCGCGCTGGGCGAGCAGGGTGTCCAGGCGCACGCGAGCCACCGGCGGTCAGGGTAGACCCGCTAGTGGTCGTCCCCGGAAATACGTGCCGTCGCCGGTGGTCGCCGGCGCCGCCTGACGCCGCACGGTGATCCGGGAGTGTGCCTCTGGCACATGACCGGTCGCCGGGTGGCGACAGGCGGTGATCGGCGGCCGCCGGAACGGTGCGTATTTTGTGGGGGCGGCCACTAGGGGTGGGACGTGGCGATACGAACCTGTGTGCGTCACCTCACACCCGTACAGGCGTTCGATCGGCATAGTGCTCCTTGCGGCCAACGAGCCACAGACTTCCCTCACAGATCACAAAGCAGCACCCAATCACATAGCAGTATCTCTCCCCCGAAACGGCCCGCCTCTGGCGGGTCGTTTCACGTTCAGGGCCGGGGCGGGAGAACGCGGATGTGGACGTGGTCGTCGTGGTGGGGCAGGCGCTGGACGCGCTCGGCCGGCCCCGTGAGACCC
>JBBJOB010000190.1:0-4357 GCA_037721455.1 Solirubrobacteraceae bacterium
ACGACCACCACCACGGAGACGACCACGGCCACGGCCACCGCCACGGCGGAGTGGATGCGGCCATCGCGTCGTCCGAGCGCGGGCTGTGGGCGCTGAAGTGGTCACTCGTCGTGCTCGGGCTGACCGCCGCGCTGCAGGTGGTGATCGTCATCATCAGCGGCTCGGTGGCCCTGCTGGCCGACACCGTCCACAACGTCGGGGACGCGCTGTCGGCCCTGCCCCTCGCCGTGGCGTTCGTCCTTTCACGCCGCCCGCCCAGCCCACGCTTTCCCTTCGGCCTGCACCGTTCCGAGGACCTCGCCGGCCTGGCCATCGTCGGGCTCATCCTGTTCTCCGCCGTCTTCGCCGCCTACGAATCGATCCAGCGCCTGATCGACCCCCAGCCGATCAACGCCCTGGCCGCCGTGGCCATCGCCGGCGTGATCGGCTTCCTGGGCAACGAAGCGGTGGCCATCTTTCGCATCCGGGTCGGCCGCGAGATCGGCTCGGCCGCCCTCATCGCCGATGGCAAGCACGCCCGCGTGGACGGGCTCACCTCCCTGGCCGTGGTCGCCGGCGCGGCCGGAGTGGCCCTCGGCGCTCCGATCGCCGACCCCATCGTCGGTCTGCTGATCAGCATCGTGATCTTGAGGATCGTCTGGGACGCCGCCCAGGACGTCGGCGAGCGCATGCTCGACGGCATCGACCCGGCCATCACCGCCCACATCCGCAGCGTCACCACCGCCGTCCCCGGCGTCCTCGAGGTCAGCGACCTGCGCGCCCGCTGGCTGGGCCACATCATCCGCGCGGAGGTCAACGCCACGGTCAGCGACGAGCTCTCCGCCGTCGAGGCCCACGAGGTCGCCGTACATGTGGTCCGGGCACTGCGCGAGGAGGTCGCCTTCCTCGACGACGCCATGGTCCACGTGGACCCCGTCTCCAGCACGGGGGAGCACCACCACGAAGGCGTCCTGGCAGCGGCCGGCCACCACCGCTCGCGCTGATCAGCGCTGCACGCCGCCGGCCAGCCAGAACCCCGCGGCCGCGGCGAGGACGCCGAGCACGACCGACACGAGGAGGTAGACCAGCGCGTGCGCCGGCCGGCCCGCGTCGAGGTCGCTGACCACCTGCATGGAGAAGGTCGAGAACGTCGTGAAGCCGCCCAGGAACCCGGCTCCGGCGACGGTGCGCGCCTGGGGCGAGGCCCAGGCGGCGGCGACGAGGAGACCGAGCAGGAAGGAGCCGGCGACGTTGATCGCCACGATCGTCCATGGACCCTGGACGGCGGAGGAGAGCAGGTGGCGGGCCAGCACACCCAGTCCGCCGGCCACGGCCACCAGCACTGCTGTCATGGCGCTCAGCCTGGCAGAAGCAGGTCCGTCACGAGCGTCGACCAGCCGAAGCCGCGGACGCCGAGGCCGCGGCCGTGGCGGGGGTCGTAGTACTCGCGAAAGCCCTCGTGCAGGACGGCGGTGGCCAGGCGGTCGGCGATGCGCCGGGCGGCGGGCTCGTGGCCCGCGGCGGCGATGTGGGGCACCAGCAACCAGGCGATGTTCATCCAGGACGGGCCGCGCCAGGCCCGCCAGCGGTCGAAGCCCGGCCGGAAGGTGGGCTCCTCCATGGCCACGCTGGGGATGCCCACCGGGGCGGCGTAGCGGCGCGGGTGGAGCAGGTGCTCCTCGACCAGGCGCGCGCGGATGGCGACGGGGATCAGGTCGCCCAGGCACAGCGGGGCGAGGGCGGTCCACGTGGAGACGGGCACCGGGCGCTCGCCCGGCCCCGCCAGGTCGAAGAACAGCCCGCGCCGCTCGTCCCAGCAGCGGTCGACCAGGGCCGCGGCGGTGCGCGCCGCGCGGACGGTGTAGCGCCCGTCGGGGCCCTCGCCGCGCAGGCGGCCCAGGGCGGCGCACGACATCGCGTAGGCGACGGAGACCCAGACGTCCTCGACGTGCTCGGCGTGGCGCGCGATGATCGCCCGGGAGTCCCAGCCCAGGCGGCGGCTGCGCTCCATAAGCCAGAAGTAGCCCGCACGGTCGTGGCACAGGCGGCCGAAGACCGGGGCGTACTTCGGACTGTCGTCCAGGCCGCTCTCGTCGGGGGCGATGATCGTGAGCAGCCCGTCGCCGTCGGGGTCGCGGTGATGCTCGAGCCAGTCGAGATGGCGGGCCAGCGGCGCGAGCGCCTCGGTGGCGAAGCCCGGGTCGTCGGGCGAGGCGCCCGCCACGATCTCCCAGGCGAAGGGCAGCAGCGGCGGGCCGATGGTCTCGGTCATCCAGTCGCCGCGCACCCGCCGCGTCGCGTACAGGGGCGCACGGCGCCAGCGGGCCGGGCTGTCCCAGAACACGGTGTGGGGCAGGAAGCCGTCGGGCCGGCCGGCGCGCAGGACCGTGCGCAGCTCCGCGCGCGCCCGCACGGGATCGAAGCGCCGCCACGCGATCGCGTGGAAGCAGGAGTCCCAGTGCCACAGGTGGCGGTAGCGCGGCGCGCCCGGGCAGGTGAACGCGTAGTGCTCGCCGCTGCGCCGGCGGCCCTCGCGCCAGTTGGCCTTCAGGGTGGCGTGGGCGGCGGCCAGAATGGCTGCGTCACGGTCGTGCGCCGGCGCGTCCCCGCCGGCCGCCGGCGCGTGCGCGTCGCCCTCCACGGACGCGCGGCCGCTCTCTCCCCCCCTCACGCGCTCAGCGCGCTGAGGTCTTGCAGCTCGGCGGCGAAGGTGGCGTCCCAGGTCGAGCGGTCGGCCAGCGCCCGCGCCGCGGTCAGGTCGGGCGGCACGGCGCGGGCGACCTCGATCTGGGCCGTGAGGTCGTCGACGTCGTAGGGACGGTAGGTGCGCGCCAGGCCCTTCATGACCGCCGTCGCGGGCGCGGTCTCGCACGCCACCACGCTCGCCCCGCTCGCCGCGGCCTCGAAGCCGACCAGGCCGAAGGTCTCGTGGGCCCCGGGCATCACGACCGCGCGGGCAGACTGATAGGCGTGCGCGAGGCGCACGGGATCGCTGACGTAGGGGCGCCAGCGCACGCGGTGGGCGATGCCCAGGCGGTCGGCCAGGGCGCGCAGGCGGGTCTCCGCGGGACCGCTGCCGACCAGGCGCAGCGGCCAGGGGTCGGCCGCGCGCGCGGCGGCGTGCAGCAGCTCGAAGACGCCCTTCTCCCGCGCGATGCGTCCGACGTAGAGCACGTGGTCGCCGCGACGCACCCCGTCCTGGGGCCGGAAGGCGGGATGCAGGCCGAAGCGCAGGCGCACAGCCGCGTCGCGGCCGGTGTCCTCGCCGGTCGGTAGCGCGGCCATGACCGCGTCGGCGTCACGGTAGGCATGATGCATCCAGCGGCGCAGCACCGGCGCCCAGGCGCGGTCGGGGCCGGGCAGGCCCGCTGCGTCGAGGGCGACCGAGCCATGGTGGACGACGACCACCTGCGCGCCAAGCGCGTGCGCCGTGCGGGCCACGCCCAATGGCGCCCAGAACGGGTCGTGCAGCAGGACCACATCCGGTGCCAGCGCGCAGAGCTCGCGCCTCAGCGCTCCGGCGCCCAGCGGGAGCCGGTAGCCATTGGCTGCGGCCACGCGCAGGCTGCGCACCTCACGCCGGCCGGGCACGCTGCCGGTGGCGGCCGGGCCGGGCACGACCACGTGGTGGTCGATGCCCGGCTCCCCGCGCGACCAGCGCAGCTTCGCGTCGAGGTAGGTGCGGATGCCGCCGCTGCGTTCCCCGTAGAACATCGCCACGTCGACCACCCGCAGGGGCCGGGCCAAAGCGGCGCGCTCTACGAGGTGGAGGTGGCCGCGGTTGGTGGACGGTGCGGTAGCGGTTGCGCCCTCAGGCCACACGGGCCACGCCCTCCGCGCGCTGCTCGGCCCCCCGACCGGCCAGGGCCCGGTGGTAGCCGGCGGCGAGCTGCTCGAGCGCGCGCTCCCAGGTGCGCCCGCGCACCGCGCCCAGCGCCGCGGCGGCGAGGCGGTCGCGCTGGGCCTCGTCGCCCGCCAGCTCCACCACCGCGCCGGCCAGCGCGCCGGCGTCGGCCGGGCACAGCCGGCCGGTCACGCCGTCCTCGACGATCGAGGTCGGCCCGCCCTCGGCTACCGCGATCACCGGCGTCCCCGACGCCTGGGCCTCGAGCAGCACCTGGCCGAAGGTGTCGGTGCGGCTGGCGAAGAGGAACAGGTCGGCGCTCGCGTAGGCCCGGGCCAGCGCGTCGCCCTCCAGCCACCCCAGGAAGGTCGCGTGCTCCCCGAGGCGCTCCCGCAGCGCCTCCTCCTCGGGGCCGCCACCGGCCAGCACCAGGTGCAGGCGCGGGTCGCGCTCCCGCGCGGCCAGGAAGGCGTCGGCCAGCAGGTCGGCGCCCTTCTCGCGCGTCAGGCGCCCCACGTAGAGGACGCTGACCTC
>JBBJOB010000191.1:0-4354 GCA_037721455.1 Solirubrobacteraceae bacterium
CGCCGGAGCGCCGGAGCGCCCACTACCCTCCCATCGCGTGGTGTCCGCCGACGTTTCCGTCATAGGGCTCGGCCGCATCGGCCTCCCCCTCGCGCTCCTGTTCGCCGACCGTGGCCTACGGGTCGTCGGGGTGGACAAGGACCGGGAGCGTCTCGCGGCCCTGCGCGACGGCGTGCTGCCCTTCGAGGAGGAGGGGATGCAGGAGGTCCTGGACCGTGTGCGCGACACCGGCCGGCTCGAGCTCAGCGACGTGGTCGCCGACGCGGCGGTCGCCCGCGATGTCGTGCTGACGCTGGGCACCCCCTCCTTCTCGCACATCGAGATCGACATGCGCGACATCCGCTCGGTGCTCGACGCGCTGCTGCCGGTGCTGCGCGCCGGCCACGGACTCGTGCTGCGCTCGACCATCGCCCCGGGCACGACCGAGTTCGTCGCCGGGTACCTGGCCAAGCACCGCGGCTTCACGGTGGGGGAGGACCTCTTCGTCGCCCACGTCCCCGAGCGCATCGCCGCCGGGCGCTTCCTCGAGGAGATCGACAGCCTGCCCTGCATCGTGGGCGGGATCGGCGAGTCCTCCGGCGAGCGCGCCGAGGCGGTGTTCTCGACCTTCCGCGCACCCATCGTGCGCACGAGCCCGGTGCAGGCCGAGCTGGCCAAGATCTGGTCCAACATCGTGCGTTACACGCAGTTCGCCCTGCCCAACCTCCTGATGATGGACTGCGACCAGTACGGGGCCAACGTCTTCGAGGTCATCGACCTCATCAACCGCGGCTACCCGCGCGGGGGGATCGCCGCGCCGGGCTTCACTGCGGGCACGTGCCTGCGCAAGGACTTCGCCTTCTCGGAGGAGCGCTCCAACGCGCCGGGCATGCTGCTGGCCGTCTCGCGCGTCAACGAGTCGGTGCCCAACTTCCTGGTGCAGGGCATGAAACGTCGTCTGGGCGGTGGCCTGACCGGGCACAAGGTGGCCGTGCTGGGCCTGGCCTTCAAGGCCGATACCGACGACGAGCGCGACTCGCTGTCGCACAAGCTCGTGCGCCTGCTGGAGCGCGAGCTGGCCGATGTCGCGATCCACGACCCGATCGTGGCCACGCCCACGCAGGAACTGGAGGAGGCCTTGGCGGGGGCCCGCGCCGTCGTGGTGGCCACCAACCACTCGGCCTACGCGCGCCCCGAGACCCTGCGCGCGATCGCAGAGCTGGCCGGCGAGGACTGCCTCGTCGTCGACCCCTGGAACGCCTTCGGCGCCGGCCAGGTGTTCGGCTACGCCACCGAACTGGCGCTGCTGAACACCAGATGACCTCCCCACCCACCCCATGAGCCGGGTCCTGGTCACCGGCGGCGCGGGCACGATCGGCTCCGCGGTCGTGCGCCGCCTGCTCGCCGACCCGGGCTTCGAGGTGCGGGTGTCGGATCAGCGCCCGGCGCCGATGTGGATGCGCGAGGGGTGCGAGGTGCACACGGGCGACCTGCGCTCCCTGGACGAAGCGCGCCGTGCGATCGCGGGTTGCACCCACGTCGTGCACCTGGCGGCCATCGTGGGCGGGATCGCCAACTTCCACAAGCTCCCCCACACGCTGACCGAGGTCAACAACGCGCTCTACAACGCTGTGCTGCGCGCCGCGCTTGACCACGCGGTGGAGCGATTCACCTACGTCTCGTCATCGATGGTCTTCGAGCGTGCGCAGGAGTTCCCCACGCCGGAGTCCCACCTGCCCGACTGTCCGGTGCCCCTGTCGGCCTACGGGTTCTCCAAGCTGACCGGAGAGGTCTACTGCCGCGCGGCGCACGACGAGCACGGGTTGCCCTACACGATCTGCCGCCCGTTCAACGCCTACGGGCCGGGCGAGCTGCCCGACGATGAGCCGGGCATCGCCCACGCGGTGCCCGACCTCATCCGCAAGTGCCTGGCCGGCCTGGACCCGCTGCCCATCTTCGGCTCGGGCGAGCAGACCCGCACGCTGACCCACGTCGACGACATCGCCGACGGGATCGTCACCGCGATGGCCTCGCCCGCCGGCTTGAACGAGGACTTCAACATCTCCGCCTCCGACGAGCTGACGGTGGCGCAGATCGCGCGGGTGGTCTGGGAGGCCTGCGGGCGCGATCCCGGGGCCTTCGAGCTCTCGCACGAGGCCTCGTTCGAGGTGGATGTCCAGCGCCGCTGGCCGTCGGTGGAGAAGGCCCGGACGCTGCTGGGCTGGGAGGCGCGCATCGGCGTGTCCCAGGGCATCGCGCAGACCGTGGAATGGCTGCGCGCGCGCCCCGAGCTGGCCGGCGCCCCGGCCTCCGTCGCGGACCGCGGCTAGGGTTTCGCCGCTGCGATGGCCACGCGTGCCCTCATCACCGGCATCACCGGCCAGGACGGCTCCTACCTCGCCGAGCTGCTGCTCGACAAGGGCTACGAGGTCCACGGGCTTGTGCGGCGCGCGTCGACCGAGAAGTTCGAGCGCATCGAGCACCTGCGCGAGCGCATCACGCTGCACCAGGGCGACCTGCTCGACCAACGCTCCCTGGTCGACTCCCTGCGGGCCAGCCGGCCGGCGGAGATCTACAACCTCGCGGCCATGTCCTTCGTGGCCGTGTCGTGGATCCAGCCCACGCTCACCGCGGAGTTCACCGGCGTGGGCGTCACCCGGATGCTCGAGGCGATGCGCGAGGCGTGCCCCGAGGCGCGGTTCTACCAGGCGTCGTCGTCGGAGATGTTCGGCAAGGTGCTGGAGGTCCCCCAGACCGAGTCGACGCCGTTCTACCCGCGGTCGCCCTACGGCGTGGCCAAGGCCTACGGGCACTTCATCACGGTGAACTATCGCGAGTCGTATGACTTGCATGCAGTAAGTGGTATTTTGTTTAACCACGAATCGGAGCGTCGGGGCCTGGAGTTCGTGACGCGCAAGATCACGTGGCACGCCGCGGCGATCAAGCTCGGACTGCGGGACAAGCTCGCGCTGGGAAATCTGGACGCCGAGCGCGACTGGGGCTATGCCAAGGACTACGTCGAGGCGATGTGGCTGATGCTCCAGCGCGACGAGCCCGAGGACTTCGTGATCGCGACGAACAGGATCAACACCGTCCGCGACTGCGTGCAGATCGCCTTCGACCACTTGGGACTCGATTGGAGGCCCCACGTCGAGATCGACCCGGCCTTCGTGCGCCCCGCCGAGGTCGATCAGCTCAGGGGCGACCCGGCCAAGGCCAAGCGGCTGCTGGGTTGGGAGCCGACGACGACCTTCGAGGAGCTTATCCGGCTCATGACCGAGGCGGACATGAAGCTCCTGTCGCGCTAGCGCCGGGCGGCGGCGAGGTCGGCCTCGACCATGGTGCGGATCAGCTCCTCGAAGGTGTGCTCGGGGCGCCAGCCGAGCCGCTCGCGGGCACGGGTGGGATCGCCGACGCTGGGGGTCGTCTCGGGGCCGCGGACGAACTGCGGGTCGATGCGCACGTGCTCGGCCGGGTCGAGGCCGACCACTGCGAAGGCGGCGGCCACAAGGTCGCGCACGGTGCGTCCCTCGCCGCTGGCCAGGATGTAGTCGCCGGGGTCGTCGGCGGCGGCCATGAGGCGCAGGCCCGCCACGACGTCGCGGGCGTCGCTCCAGTCGCGTACGGCGTCGAGGTCGCCCAGCAGCAGTTCGTGCTCCAGCCCGGCGGCGATGCGCGCGGCGGCGCGGGTGACCTTGCGGGTGACGAAGCGCTCGGGGCGGCGGATCGACTCGTGGTTGTAGGCGATGGCCGAGGAGGCGTGCAGGCCGTGGCGCTCGCGCATCGCGCCCACGAGCTGGTGGGCGGCGAGCTTGGCGATCGCGTAGGGGGTCGCCGGGCGCGGCACGGTCGTCTCACGCTGGGGGCACTCGTCGGCGTCGCCGAAGATGGCTCCGGAGGAGGCGACCACGACGCGGATGGAAGGGTCCTGCCTTCGCACGATTTCCAGCAGCGCCCCGGTGGCACCCGCGATGGCGGCGATGGCCTGCGCCGGGTCCTCCCACGAGGCGGGAACGAAGCTGGGGGCTGCGAGGTGGAAGACGACCTGCGGGTCGGCGGACTCCAGGGCCGCAGTCAGGGAGGGCGGGTCGAGAAGGTCGCCGGCGATGAGCGTCACCCGGTCACGGACGGCCTCCAGGCCCGTGATCGCGCGGTGCACGTCGCCGCGCACCATTCCCACCACCTCGTTGCCATCGGCCAGCAGCTGCTCGGCCAGGTAGCTGCCATCCTGCCCGCCGATGCCGGTGATCAGGGCGCGCATCGCCGGGAAGAGTAGGTGCGCGGCGGATCCGGCCCCGCCGCGCACCGGCGCACTCAGCCCGCCGCCGTCTCGGGAGGCGCGCCGATCTGCCCGAGCAGGCCGGGCACGTCGATC
>JBBJOB010000192.1:0-4337 GCA_037721455.1 Solirubrobacteraceae bacterium
CCGGTGAAGTCCTGCATGACCACGCGGGCGGGCGTGAAGGCGATCTCGTCGGTGGGCGGGGCCTTCGCGTCCCAGGTGGCCAGCGCCTCGATGTCCTTGGCCGTGACCGAGCCGTTGCCCTCGGTGCGCAGCAGGTTCTCCAGCAGGATCTTCAGCGAGAAGGGCAGGCGCGCCACGTCGTACTTCGCCTGCAGCGCGTCGAGGCGGAAGATCTCCAGGTCGCGTCCACCGGCGTGCAGCGTGGCGCGTGCGTCGAAGCTGTTGTCGGACATGTCGGTCCTCCTCAGGAAGCGTCAGCAGGCAGGACGACGAAGGGCTCCCCGTTCGTCGTCGTCATGTGGCGGAAGTGGCGTTCATCAAAGGTCGCGACGCGCTCGGTTCGCAGGCGGCCGGCGAGTGCGACGAGCGAGGCGTCGGCCAGGCCGATCTCCATATACGCCCACCGACGGGCGATATCGACGGTCTCCTGCATTGCGTCCGCCCACCACCGCACGCCGTAGGCGCCGTTCTCGAAGTCTGCCCAAAGAAGGCTCTGCGCGGCGGCACCTCCCTCTCGCTGGGCGAAGTAGTCCATCTCCGCCGCCGCCACCGGGGTCGTGACGAGCTCGTCATCACAGGTCGCCAGCCACGCGATCGCTTCCTCGTGACGAGGATCGTCACCGGCGAGCACGGCGACCACGACCGTCGCGTCTAGGACCGTCGCCAATCTCCGAACCCCGTCTCGTGCAGGTACTCGTCGAGGTTCTCGGCGATCGGCCGGCCGCCCGTGCGGATGATGCCGACCGCCTTGGGCTTCACGCGCTTCGGGCGGTTCGTCGCCGCGGTCAGCGTGCGGCGGATGAGCTCGGCCTTGCTCAGCCCCTCGTCAGCCGCCCGCCGCGCGAGGGCCTCGTCGAGCGCGTCGTCCAGGTACAGGCTCGTCTTCTTCACCCTACGTAGGGTAGCGCCGTCGGCAGGCGCGAGATCAGCGGTCGTCGTCGCGGCGGCGACGCGGGCGTTCCTCGCCGTCGCCGCGGCGATCCTCGCCCACGTAGGGGAGGATGGCGAGCTCACGGGCCACCTTGACCTCGCGGGCCAGCCGGGCCTGCTGGCGGCGGCTGAGCCCGGTCTGGCGTCGCGCGCGGATCTTCCCGCGGGGCGACAGGAACTGCAGGAGGAACTCCGGGTCGCGGTAGATGAGCCGTCCCTCGTCCTCGGGCTTGATCTGGCGGCGCTTGCGCTTGCCGACCGGACGGACGGGCTTGCGCTTGCTGGAGGTGCGGGGGCGGGCCATGCGGCGAGGACAATAGCGTTTCGCCCTCCGGTCCTCTCAAGCTCGGACCTCCGGCGGAGGAGGGGTTTCGCCTCCGGTCCTCTCAGGTTCGGATCTCCGGCGACGCTAGGGGGACACTTCAAGGTTGGCGAGCTGCGTGCCCGAGCCGTGCAGCTCGATCTCGAAGATGCCCTCGGCCTCGGGGGTGAAGGTGACCTCGACCTCCTCGCCGGGCGGGAGATCCTCGTAGAGGTCGACGCCGTGGACGTGCAGCGCCTCCTGGACGTCGCTGGTCACCGTCATGGTGAGCTCCTCGCCCGAGGTGACCTCGATGGTCTCGACACCGCCGACGACCTCGCCGCCCGCGAACTCGAGGGCCACGGGCTCGGACTCCGCGCCGGGCTCGTTGCGCGTTCCGCCCAGCAGTGGCTGGCTGCCGCCCACCGCGTCCCCGTCGTCGGACTCCTGCGTGGTCTCGCCCGTCTGCTCGGCCTGGTCGCCGCGGTCGGCGGCCTCCTCGTCGGAGGGCTGCAGGACCGTGAAGGCGACGATGATGGCCACGACGGCGACGGCGACGGCGACGAAGCGCTTCCAGGACTCGTCCATGCGTTGCGACGTTAGCGAGGCGGCAGCCTGAGCATGTCGGCTCCCAGCTCGATGCGCTGCGCGGCGTACCCGCCCTATACCTTGAGAGCGTGGAGTCCGTCTGGGACTACCCCCGTCCGCCGGCGCTGGAGCCGTGCGCGCGCCGCGTGCGCGTGGAGCTGGGCGGCGTGACCATCGCCGATTCGGTGACCGCCCTGCGGGTGCTGGAGACCAGCCACCCGCCGACCATCTACGTGCCGCCGGGCGACGTTGCGCCTGGGGTGCTGAGCGAGGCCGGCGGACGCGGCTCGCTGTGCGAGTGGAAGGGGCGGGCGACCTACCTCGACGTGGCCGCCGGCGGGCGGGCCGAAGAGGGCTCGGCCTGGACCTACCGGGCGCCCGTGTCGCGGTACGCAGCGCTACGCGACCATGTGTGCTTCTACCCCTCGCGCATGGACGCCTGCTGGCTGGACGACGAGCGCGTCGCCGCCCAGGTGGGGGACTTCTACGGCGGCTGGGTGACCGCCGACCTGCGCGGCCCGTTCAAGGGCGGGCCGGGCACGCTGGGCTGGTAGCGCGCGCCCGACCCTCCCGCGGGTCAGCTGCCCGTCGTGACGAGCTCCCGGCGCTTGGCGATGCGCTGGAGGACCTGCTTGCGGTCGCTGTGACGGCGCTCATAGGCGTCGACGAGCCCGAGCTGCACCTGGGTGAGCTTGTCGATGCGCGGCAGGAGCTGCGCCGCGGTCAGATCGTCGTAGCCGCTGATGGGCAGGTCGTCCTCGTCGGCCACGACACCCTTCGCCTCACCCTCTGCCGCGGCCACGCCGGGCACCGAGCGGGCCACGTCGACGGCCCTGCTCGCCACCGCGCGGGCCTTGTCGGCGGCGCCGGTCGTGCCCAGATCGACCTCGCGCTCACCGTATACGTCCGCGCGGACGAGGCTGGCGGTCAGCGCGGGGATCAGGTGGCGCAGCTCGCGCATCGCGCGCTCCTCCTGCTCACGGTGCTCGCGGGCCAGACGCACGGTCGGCTGGTCGCCGGCCTGCTCGGCCAGTGCCTCGAGCGCGTCGTAGGAGGCGATCTCCAGCGCCTCGGAGGCGATCTCGTCCTTGGCGTTCTTGAGCATCTTCTCCGCGCCGCTGGTGCCCCGCAGCAGGTCGATGGGGGCCTTGGCCGCCGAGACGCCCTGGCCGGCGACGGTCTGCACGATGCCGTAGGCCAGCGCGAGCGGGCTGCGCTTGGCGCCCAGCGCGCGCAGGCGCGAGCGGATGCGCTCGGCCTGGCGGCGCGTCTCGCCCAGATGACGCTCGAGCACGCTGCGATGGTCGCCGCGCGGCGTCATCGCGATGTGGGCGGTCAGCGTCTGCACCAGCGCGAGCTCCAGCGCATGGATCTCGTCGAGCTGCTGGATGACCTTGTCTTTGGTGTCCATGAGGACCTCCTGTCGCTATCCGTAGTGCGCTACTGGAGGGACGGGCTACCCATTCCGCGAGGATGCGAAGGGTGAACGGCTCTCCCGACTCCTCCCGCCCGGCGCTGGGCAGCGCTCTGGGCGGCCCCCTGGGCGTCGCCGAGTCGGTCCTGCCCGCGGTGGTCTTCGTCGTCGTGGCCACGGCGACGGGCCAGGACGTCACCGCCGCGGCCATCGCCGCGCTGAGCGTCGCCGCGGTGCTGACCCTGGCGCGGCTCGTGCGCCGCCAGACGCCGGTCTACGCGGTCGGCGGGGTGGTGGGCGTGGCCGTCGCGGGCTACGTCGCGTCGCGCACCGGGCGCGCGGAGGACTTCTTCCTGCCCGGGCTGCTGGCCAACGCCGCCTACGCGGGCGCTTTCCTCGTCTCGATCGCCGTCCGCTGGCCTCTGCTGGGCGTGATCGTCGCGGGCGCCTCCGGGCGGGACATGGCATGGCGGGCCGACCCGGTCCGCCGCCGGGCCTACGCCCGCGCGAGCTGGATCTGGGTCGGCCTCTTCGGCCTGCGTATCGCGGTGCAGCTCCCGCTCTACCTCGCGGGCGCGCTCGTGGCCCTGGGCACCGCGCGGGTCGCCATGGGCGTGCCGCTGTTCGCGTTGGGCGCCTGGCTGTCGTGGCTGCTGCTGCGGCGCACCGAGGTGGCATAGTCCCCCGGATGGAACGCGAGCCGGACACCAACGTCGTCGGGGGCTCACTCTTGTCGTGCTCCACCGATCCGCCGACCGGCTTCTTCCGCGACGGCTGCTGCGCCACCGGCCCCGAGGACCTCGGCAGCCACACCGTCTGCACCGTCGTGACGGCGGAGTTCCTGGAGTTCAGCGCGCGCGCCGGCAACGACCTCTCCACACCACGCCCGCAGTGGGGGTTTGCCGGTCTGTCGCCGGGCGACCGCTGGTGCGTCTGCGCGGCCCGCTGGCTGGAGGCCTACCACGCGGGCTGCGCTCCGGCGGTGGTCCTGGGCGCGACGCACGCGCGAGCCCTCGACGTAGTGCCGATCGACGCGCTGCTCGCGCACGCCGCTCGGGCGGATGC
>JBBJOB010000193.1:0-4322 GCA_037721455.1 Solirubrobacteraceae bacterium
ATGCTGCCGTTCGCCCGACCTGCCGCACCCGCGGTGAGGCCGAGCTACCCGCCGACGCTGAACCAGGCGCTGCGCAGCCCGAGCTTCGCGCGCACCTGCGCGCCGCTGAGCGTCTTGGACCCGCCGCTGCCCCGCGCCTCGACGCTGCGCACGCGGTCGTCGCTGTCGCGCTGGGTGACGCGCAGGGACTCCAGCGTGCCCACCCCGAGGCGCTCGCCGGCCTCGCCGTCGCTGAACCGGGCGGTCCAGGTGTGGACGGGCGAGATGTCGTCGTAGGGGTCGTCCACGGGGCGCAGGTAGGGCAGCGGCGTGCCTCCGCCGAAGCCGTTCTCGTTGGAGGTCGTCCGCCCGCCCGAGGTGGAGAAGAAGAACGTCTGCGCGATGTCGCCCTGGTGGGTGACGACCTCCTCGCGCGTCTCGTTCACCGCCTGCTGGCCGCGGTCGTCCTCGCCGGTGAAGCCGCGGTAGACCTGCGAGCGGGTGTCGGCGAAGACGTCGAAGGGCTGGCCGGGGCGCAACGAGGTGAAGGCGTAGGAGCGCGCGGCGACGGCCTGGGCCTTGACGGCCTCGATCGGCCAGCTCGTGGGGACCTCGGCCGGGACGACGCCGTAGAGGTAGTGGCGGCTGTGGACGTCGTTGATGGCAAGGAGCCCGCTTTCGCCGCGGTGGAACTCCATCGCGCCGCGGTACTCGCCGTCGCTCAGGTCGTTCGCGGCGGCGCCGCGCAACTGGGTCCGGCTTCCGCCGGTGGCGCGCACGGGTGCGCGCAGCGTTGCCACGCGGCGGTTGGTGCTCTGGTCGACGACCCGGACGCTCTGCTGGCCGGCGGGGTGGAAGCGGTAGCAGCGGTCGCGGATCAGCGTGACGCGGTCCTCGCCGCCGCGGGCGCTGGCACCGGTGGCCTTGCACACCTTGTGCGAGCTCGAGCTCTTGAGCAGCACGTTGATGCGCCGCGCGTCGACCTTCGTCACCTCGGTGCCCCTGTAGTAGTGACCCAGGATCGAGTCGTAGGTGCGGTTCTCGCGCTGGGCGAAGCCGTAGGCGCCGTACTGGGACATGCCGACGCCGTGGCCGAAGCCGCGGCCGTCGAGGGTCAGGGCGGCGGACGCGGGAGCGGGGGCGGCGAGGGCGCCGGCGGCGGCGATCGCGCCGAGGCCCAGCGCGGCGGCGGCAGTGCGCCTGGCGCGCGTGGGGTGCTTGGTGGCGAGAGCGGGCATCGTCGGCATCCAACACCATCGGGCGCCAGGGTTGCGCCCTTGAGCGGGGAAATTCGCTCTCAGCCTGCGTCCCAGGTCGTGGGCTCGCGGCGCAGGCGGGCCGGATCGAAGCGCGCCAGCAGGCTGTCGAGGTCCGGGCGCTCGGCGGGGCCGGCGGCCAGCCCGAGGGTGCGCGCGCACCAGGTCCGCACGTCAACGGGCGTCTCGCCCGCGGCGACGCGGTCGGCCAGCGTGACCGCTCCGTGGCGCTTGGCCAGGCGCGCGCCGTCGGGACCCAGGACGAGGGGCACGTGCGCGTGGGCGGGGCGGGGCAGGCCGAGCAGGTCGGCCAGCAGGAGCTGGCGCGGCGTGGTGTCCAGGAGGTCGTCGCCGCGCACGACCTCGCCGACGCCCTGGTCGGCGTCGTCGATCACGGCGGCGAGGTTGTAGGCGGGAACGCCGTCGTTGCGGCGCACCACGAGGTCGTCGACCACGCCGTGGCGCACGCCGTGCAGGCGGTCGGTGAAGGAGATCGGCGCCGCCTCGGCCCGCAGGCGCAGCGCGGGCGGGCGGCCGTCGCGCTCCCGCTGCGCGCGCTGCGCGGCGGTGAGCTCCCGGCACGTGCCCGGGTAGACGCCCTCGGGCAGGGCGCCGTGGGGCGCTGAGGCAGCCTCGCGGATCTCCGCCCGCGTGCAGAAGCAGGGGTAGAGGCGCCCGTAACCGTCCAGCCGCGCGACGGCCTCCTCGTGGAGGGCGCGGCGCTCGGACTGGCGCACGACGGGCCCGTCGTGGTCGAGGCCCAGCGCCGCGAGGTCGGCGAGCTGGGCCTCTTCTACGCCCGGGCGCACGCGCGAGGCGTCCAGGTTCTCCACGCGCACGAGGAAGCGCGCGCCGTCGCTGCGCGCGAACAGCCACGCGGCCAGCGCGGTGCGCAGGTTGCCGACGTGCAGCGGGCCGGTGGGGGAGGGCGCGTAGCGGCCGGTGGGCACGGGTGCGCAGCGTAGGCGCGCCACCTACACTCCCGCGCCCCATGGCCGCCGAGGACTCCACCCCCGCGCAGCATCCGTGCCCGCCGTGTAGCGGCAGCGGCACGGTGATCTCCAACCTGGGCGGCGAGCGCTCCGAGGTGCCCTGCCCCTGGTGTGAGGGCAGCGGCGTGTTCCAGCGCGAGCACGATGCGCAGGCCGCGCGTCGCGAAGCTCAGCCGTAGTCCTCAAAGCCGGGCTCAAGTCCATCGGGGTTCCTTGCCGATGCAGGGACGGATGGATCAGGTCTCCCGCCCCCTCCTCATCGCGCTTGCCGCCGTCGTGCTGCTGGCCGCAGCGTGGCTCACCGTGCTGCGACCGGGCGCCGACGCGCCCGCGGACCCCGGCCCGGTCGCTCCCGTGGTGGAGGCCGTCGACAGCGCAGAGCAGGCCTCGGCCGCGTCCGACGCTGCCAACGCCGCCCGCCAGGCCGACCCGACCGATCCCGCCCCCGGCGCCGTCACTCCCGCCGACCCCTCCACGCCATCGGCGGCGCCCGGCGCGCCCGGCGCGACGGGCAGCGTCGACCCCTCCCTCTCCGGCGAGGGCTCGGTCGAGGTGCTCGAGCAGCTCGAGCGCGGCCGCGCGGTCGTCCTGCTCTTCTGGAACGGGCGCTCCAGCGACGACCGGGCCGTGCGCCGCGCGGTCTCGCGCGTCGACCGCCGCGACGGCGACGTGCGCGTCATCGTCGAGCGCCTGGAGGAACTGGGCTCCTACGCGGCGTTGACCAACGACGTGCGCGTGGAGTCCACGCCCACCACGCTGGTCATCGCGCCCGACGGCGCCGTCCAGGCCGTACCCGGCTACACCGTGACCCGCGAGCTCGACCAGGCCGTCCGCGACGCGCTGGCGGGGGAGGAGGACCGATGAGCGACATGGAGATCGACTTCGCCGCGATCCTCCTCGAGGTCATCGAGCGCAACGCCTCGGACCTGCACCTCACGGCCGGCGCGCGACCGACGGTGCGCATGCGCGGTGCGCTCGTCGCGCTGGAGGACTTCCCGGTCCTCAAGCCGATCGACACCCGCGAGCTCATCTACTCCATCCTCACCAGCGACCAGCGTCAGCGCCTGGAGACCGACTGGCAGCTCGACTTCGCCTACTCCATCCCCGGTCACGGCCGCTTCCGCGTCAACGCCTACTTCCAGCGCGGCGCGCTGAGCGCCGCCTTCCGCCGGATCCCGGCGGACCTCGCCAACATCGATTCGCTTGGCCTGCCCGCCGTGGTGCACGAGTGGGTCAACAAGCCGCGTGGACTGATCCTCGTCACCGGGCCCACCGGCTCGGGCAAGTCCACCTCGCTGGCCGCGGTGGTCGACGCGATCAACGCCACGCGCGACGACCACATCCTGACCATCGAGGACCCGATCGAGTTTCTCCACGGCCACAAGCGCTGCCTGGTCAACCAGCGCGAGCTGGGCTCCGACGCGGCCAGCTTCGCCCTGGGCCTGAAGGCCGCCCTGCGCCAGGACCCCGACGTGATCCTCGTGGGGGAGATGCGCGACATGGAGACCATCGGGACCGCCGTGACCGCCGCGGAGACCGGCCACCTGGTCTTCGCGACGCTGCACACCCAGGACGCGCCCCAGACCATCGACCGCATCATCGACGTCTTCCCCGGCGCGCAGCAGGCCCAGATCCGCACCCAGCTCTCGGTCGCCCTGCAGGGCATCATGACCCAGCAGCTCGTGCCCACCGCCGACGGCAGCGGTCGCGTGGCGGCGTGCGAGGTCCTCGTTCCCACACCAGCGGTGCGCAACCTCATCCGCGAGGGAAAGACCCACCAGATCTACTCGGTCATCCAGACCGGCTCGTCGTTCGGGATGCAGACCATGGACAGCGCGCTGGCTGCGCTGGTACGCGCCGGCAAGATCACCCGCTCCATGGCCGAGAGCCGCGCGGCGGTGCCCGCCGAGCTCACCCGTCTGCTGGGCGACGCCGGCGGCACCGGCGGCATGCTCGCCGCGCCCGCGCTCACCGGTGCATCCAACGGGTCGGGCGCGTCCTCCAGCGCTCCCCCGCCGGGCCGGGGCGCCTAGGCGATGGCCACCTACGCCTTCCGCGCCATCGACTCCGCCGGGGCCCCCTCGCGCGGCGAGGT
>JBBJOB010000016.1:0-15570 GCA_037721455.1 Solirubrobacteraceae bacterium
GTGGCGGTGGGCGACGAGGTCGAGGTCGAGGCGCCGCTGATCGTCCTGGAGACCGACAAGGCATCGATGGAGGTGCCCGCCCCGCAGGCGGGGACGGTGAGCGAGGTGAAGGTGTCCGTGGGCGACACGGTGTCCGAGGGCACGGTGATCGCGACGCTCGAGCCGGCGGGCGAGGACGGCGGCGGCGAGGAGGCTTCGGCGAGCAGCGGCGCGGGGGCGTCCGCGGAGGCTCCTGCGAGCAGCGACGCGGGGGCGGAGGCCGAGAGCGACGGGGCAGGCGCGGGCGGCGAGGGCGACCCGGCGGAGAAGCGCGAGCCCGCCGGCGAGGGCGACGCCGCCCTGTCCGGTGGGGCCCAGTCCGGCCGCGCCGGCGACGGCCCCGTCTACGCCAGTCCCTCCGTGCGGCGCCTGGCCCGCGAGCGGGGCATCGACCTCGCGACGATCACCGGGTCGGGGCGCAGGGGCCGCATCGTGCCCGAGGACCTCGACCGGGCGGGTGGGTCGGTCTCCGGGCAGGCCGCTGCGGCGCCTGACGACGGCGCCGGCCTGGGGCTGGCTCCCTGGCCGCAGGTGGACTTCGAGAAGTACGGAGAGGTCGAGCGCGTGGAGCTGTCGCGCATCCGCAGGCTCGGGGGCGCGAACCTCGCGCGCAACTGGGTGCGCATCCCGCACGTCACCCACCACGAGGACGCCGACGTCACCGAGCTGGAGGCCTTTCGCAAGCAGCTCAATTCCGAGCAGGCCGACGTCAAGGTGACGATGGTCTCGTTGCTGCTCAAGGCCAGCGCGGCGACCCTGGGCGCGTTCCCCGAGTTCAACGCCTCGCTGGACGGCGAGGAGCTCGTGCTCAAGAAGTACTTCCACCTGGGCTTCGCTGCCGACACCCCCCGCGGCCTGGTCGTCCCGGTCATCCGCGATGTCGACGCCAAGGGCATCCTCGCGTTGGCCGGCGAGCTGACCGAGCTCTCGGGCCGCGCCCGGGAGGGAAAGCTCGGCCCGGGCGAGATGGCCGGCGCCACGTTCACCATCTCCAGCCTGGGCGGCATAGGCGGCACCGCGTTCACGCCGATCATCAACGCGCCCGAGGTGGCCATCCTCGGCGCGACACGCGCCGCCCTCAAGCCGGTGTGGGACGGCGAGCGGTTCGTCCCCCGGCTGATGCTCGGGCTCTCGCTGTCCTACGACCACCGTGTCATCGACGGCGCGGCCGCGGCGCGCTTCTGCGCGCACCTGGCGGGCGTGCTGGGCGACATGCGCCGGGTGCTGCTGTGAGCGTGGAGGGGGGCGGCGAGTCCGAGGCCCCCCAGGGCGACGTCCACGCCCAGGTCCTCGTCCTCGGCTCGGGCCCGGGCGGCTATACAGCAGCGTTCCGCGCCGCCGACCTGGGTCTCGACGTGGTCCTGGTAGAGCGTTACCCCTCCCTGGGCGGGGTGTGTCTCAACGTGGGCTGCATCCCCTCCAAGGCGCTCCTGCACGTGGCCAAGGTCATCGCCGACGCCCAGGCCACGAGCGAGCACGGCGTGAGCTTCGCGGGGCCGGAGATCGACCTCGACGCGCTGCGCGCCTGGAAGGACAGCGTCGTCAAGCGCCTCACCGGTGGCGTCAGCGGCCTCGCGAAGGCGCGCAGGGTCCAGGTCCTCGAGGGCGGGGGCCGCTTCACCGGCCCCCACGCGCTCGCGGTGGGCGACAAGACCGTCACCTTCGACCACGCGGTCGTGGCCGCCGGCTCGCGCGCGATCGAGCTGCCCGGGATCCCCCACGACGACGAGCGCGTCATGGACTCCACCGACGCTCTCGAGCTCGCGGACATCCCCAAGCGCCTGCTCGTCGTCGGCGGGGGGATCATCGGCCTGGAGCTGGCCTGCGTCTACGACGCGCTGGGCTCCGAGGTGACCGTGGTGGAGCTCGCCGACCAGCTCATCCCCGGCTGTGACCCCGACCTGGTCAAGCCGCTGCACCAGCGCATCGCGGGCCGCTACGCGGCCATCCACCTCGAAACCCGAGTCGAGTCGGTCAAGGCTGACGAGAAGGGCCTGTACGTCACCTTCACCGGCCATGTCGCGGACGCCACCTTCGAGCGCATCCTCGTGGCCGTGGGCCGCGAGCCCAACGGCGGGGATATGGGCCTGGACGCCGCGGGCGTGAACGTCGACGAGCGGGGCTTCGTGCCCGTGGACGAGCGCGGGCGTACCAACGTCGAGCACATCCACGCCATCGGCGACGTGGTCGGCGGACCGATGCTTGCCCACAAGGCCACCTACGAGGCCAGGATCACCGCCGAGGTCATCGCCGGCCACGATGTCATCTTCGACGCTCGCGGCATCCCCGCCGTCGCCTACACCGATCCCGAGGTGGCCTGGGTGGGCCTCACCGAACTGCAGGCCCGCGAGCGCGACATCGCGCACGAGGTCGCCAGCTTCCCGTGGCAGGCCTCCGGTCGCGCGCTGTCCATGAACGCGGGCGAGGGCCTCACCAAGCTCCTGATCGACCCGCAGACCCGCCGGCTGATCGGCGCCGGCATCGTCGGGGCCAACGCCGGCGAACTCATCGCCGAGACCGGTCTCGGCCTCGAGATGGGCGCCGATGCGCAGGACCTCGGCCTCACCATCCACGCCCACCCCACCCTCAGCGAGACCGTCGCGTTCGCGGCGGAGGTCGCCGAGGGCACCATCACCGACCTGCCGCCCAAGCGGCCGTCACCCAGAGGATGATCGAAGGATCACCCGCGCTCAGCGCGGGCGATCCTTCGAACGTGGTCGCCGCAGGCCTGCGTGGGCGCGGCAGGCGCCCGGCAGCCCGGCGCAGGCCCCACGGCCCGCGCTACGAGCGCGAGGGCGGCGCGCCCGGCGGGTCCGTGCTGGTCGACGGTGCGCCCGGGTCGGGGTGGGGGTCGGTGCGCGCCGGGGACGGCGGGTCGCCCGCAGCCGCGCCCGTCTCGCCAGGGCCACTGCCCGCGGGCTCCTCGCGCAGCCTCTCCATGCCCGCCTTCGCCTTGTCGCTCAGCGAGCCCTCACCCTTGGCGATGCGCTTCAGAGCGTCGCCGTCCTGCTTGGCGCGTTCACTCCCGCCGCGCTCCTCGAACACCTGCTTGGCCTTGTCGGTCAGATCACGTAGGCCCATGGTCATATCTCCTTTGCGGTCGATGCAGTAGGGGTCCTGCCCGCCCCGCCGGCATCTCAGCCGCGCTCGACGCGCTCCTTGAGCTCGCCGGGGCGCGCGTCGACCAGGTGGCTGCGGATCGCGCCCTCAACGGGGCCACGCACGAGCATCCCCAGGACCCGGCCGGGGTCGCCGTCGATCTCGTAGGTCGCCCGGGTGCGCCCGCCGCCCAGGTCCTCGAGCGTCCACGAGCCGTCCAGGGACTTCAGCTCCCCCTCCACCTGGCTCCAGCTCAGCCGCGTCGGGCCGTCGTAGCTGAAGCGCACGCGGCTCGTGATGGTGCGCACCTTGGCGTCGCTCTGCGTCTCCACGAGGGTCGCGCGGCCCTGGTCGTCGTGCTCCAGCTCGGTCATCGACAGCAGGCCGTCCTGCCAGTCGGGTGCGATGAGCACGTCCTCAACGAGCGCCCACACCTGGTCCAGCGGCGCGTCGATCTCCTCGCTGGCGCTGCCCGCTATGCGTGCCATCCGCTTCTCCTGTCGTCGCTGGGGTCCGGGCCGGAGCTCGCGCCCCGACCATGCGAATAGGATGTTGGCATGCTCCACCCCGGTCAGGTCCGCCCATGAACACCGCGCTCAAGGTCGCGCTGGCCGCCGTTCCGCTGGCCGGCGCCGCGTGGGAGCGCCAGCGCCGCGTCGACCGCCGCGCCATCGAGGCCGACCCGCTCAAAGCGGTGCTCGACACGCCGCTGGAGGGCCGCGTGCAGGAGGTCGTGGAGGTCGTCGCTGCCGACGGGACGAAGCTGCACGCCGAGGTCTTCGGGCCCGCCGACGCGCCCACCGTTGTGCTGGTGCACGGCTGGACGTGCACGCTGGAGACCTGGACGCACCAGATCCAGGCGCTCGACGGTGAGCTGCGCCTCGTCGCCTTCGACCTGCGCGGCCACGGGCGCAGCGCCCGTCCGCCCGAAGGAGACTGGTCGATCGAGGCCCTGGCAAGCGATCTCGATGCCGTGCTGCGGACCTGCGTGCCCGAGGGCGAGCGGGCCGTCGTGGCCGGTCACTCCCTGGGCGCGATGACCGCCGTCGCCTGGGCTGACCTGCACCCCGCCGAGGTGCGCGAGCGCTTGGCCGGCGCGGCGCTGATCAGCACCGGCCTGGGCGACCTCATCACCGAGTCGCTGGTCATCGGTACGCCCGGGCCCCTGCAGCTGGTCAAGGGCACCGTGGGCCAGGCCTTCCTGGCCGCCCGCGCGCCGCTGCCGCGCATCAGCACGCCACTGAGCAACCGGATCATCCGCTACATCGCCTGCAGTCCGAACGCCAGCCCGGCCACGGTGGCCTACTGCGAGAAGATGGTCCTCGCGTGCCGCCGCGAGGCCCGCGGCGGGTGCGGCCACACTGTCTCACGCATGGATCTGCGCGAGGCGCTCAAGGACCTCGCCGTGCCCACCACGGTGATCGTGGGCGAGCAGGACCGGCTCACCCCTCCGGTGCACGCCCGGTTGATGGCCGACGCCCTGCCCGACGTGATCGACTACGCCGAGCTGCCCGGGATCGGGCACATGACGCCGCTGGAGGCGCCGGGCGAGGTCACCGCGAGCATCCGCGCGCTCACCGCGCGCGCCGTCGAGCACGTCCGGGCCGTATAGCCTCGCGGGACGGATGATCGAGCAGCTCGCAGACCTGATCGTGCGCTTCGGCGCCAATGTCCAGCCGGGCCAGGTCGTCGCCGTGGGCAGCGAGCCGGGCAAGGAGGCGCTCACCCGCGCCGTCGCCACCGCCGCCTACCGCGCCGGCGCGAAGTACGTGGACGTCGCGACGTTCGACCTGCACGTCAAGCGGGCACGGATCGAGCACGCCGCCGACGAGACCCTGGACTTCGTGCCCTCGTGGCTGGGCGATCGCGTGCTGGCCCTGGGCGAGCAGCGCTGCGCGCGCATCGGCCTCACCGGCCCGGTGGAGCCGGGGCTGCTCGACGGGCTGGACCCCGACCGTGCCGGGCGCGACCAGCTCCCGTTCCTCAAGGAGACCGCGCTGGTGGTCAACGAGCGCACGACGAACTGGACGGCGTCGCCGTGCCCCACGCCGGGGTGGGCGGGGCTCGTGTACCCCGACCTGGAGCCCGAGCGCGCGCTCGAGCGCCTGTGGGAGCAGATCCTCCACGTCTGCCGCCTCGACGAGGCCGACCCGGTCGCCGCCTGGCGCGAGCGCGCCGAGGTGCTGGTGGGCGCTGCCGAGCGGGTGAGCGCACGGCGCTTCGACGCCCTGCGCTTCACCGGCCCGGGCACCGACCTCACGGTGGGCCTGCTGCCCAGCTCGCGCTTCATCGCGGCCCGCTTCTCCACCGTGGACGGGATCGAGCACATGCCCAACCTCCCCACCGAGGAGATCTTCACGGCGCCCGACCCCGGGCGCGTCGACGGCCACGTGCGCTCGACCAAGCCGCTCGTCGTGGGCGGCACGATCATCCGCGGGCTGCACGTCGAGTTCTCCGGCGGGGTGGCCACGCGCATCGACGCCGACAGCGGCGGCGACGTCCTGGCCGCCTACACCCGCCGCGACGACGGCGCCGCCCGCCTGGGCGAGGTCGCCCTTGTGGACGGCGAGGGGCGCATCGGCCCGCTGGACACCGTCTTCTACGACACCCTGCTGGACGAGAACGCCGCCAGCCACATCGCGTTGGGTTCGGCCTACGGCTTCACCGTGGACGACGACGCCGACCGCGAGCGCGCGAACACCAGCGCCATCCACGTGGACTTCATGATCGGCGGCCCCGACGTCGACGTGGACGGCATCACCGCCGACGGCGTCGCGGTCCCCGTCCTGCGTGGTGGCGCCTGGCAGGTGTGAACCCGCGGGCCTCGGCTACGCTCCACCCCGCTCGGAGAGGTGCCGGAGCGGTTGAACGGGCGCGACTGGAAATCGCGTAACGGGGGTCAACCTCGTTCGAGGGTTCGAATCCCTCCCTCTCCGCTGAGCCTGGTTCTACCCGAGGCTCGTTCGGGTGGCGGGTGTGGCGGTCGGGGAACGGCAGCATCGAGGGAGAGAGGGCGGGTATGCCCCGGCCGCTGGGGGCCACAATGCGTCACGGCTACGTGGCGGACTGGGCGAGGTTCAGTCCTCGCCGCCGTCGCCGGCCTGCACGACGAGCAGGAGGTCCCCTGCGTGCACGTGCGCCCCCTGCCCCGCCACGATCTCCTGGACCACGCCGTCGGTCTCGGCGAACACCTCGACCTCCATCTTCATGGCCTCGACGGTGAGGAGCACGTCGCCCTTCTCGACCCGCTCGTCCTCGGCGACCGAGAGAGATGCGACCATGCCCGGCACGGGCGCGGCGACCTGCCCGGGATCGCTCTCGTCGGCCTTGCGCCGAGCCTCGGTCGGCTCCGTGCTCTGGTCTCGCACCCTCACCTCGCGCGGCTGACCGTTGAGCTCGAAGTAGATCGAGCGGTAGCCCTCGCTGTCATGCTCGCCCAGCGCGAGGAGGCGGATGAACAGCGTCTTGCCCGGCTCGAGGTGCACGGCGAGCTCCTCGTCCTGGGGCAGGCCCCAGAAGAAGACGGGGGTCGGCAGCACGCTCACGTCGCCGAACCGGCGCTGGAAGTCGGCGAAGTCCACGAACACCTCCGGGTACATCAGGTAGGAGGCGAGCTCCCGGTCGCTCACCGCGCGTCCCACCTGCTCCTGTGCGGTCTCCCGGACGGCGTCGAGCTCGACGGGCTCGAGCTCCTCGCCCGGGCGCACCTTCAGGTGGTCGCCACCTCTGAGCACCTTGCGCTGGAGCTCCTGCGGGAAGCCGCCCGGGGGCTGGCCCAGGTCGCCGCGGAAGTATCCGACGACCGACTCCGGGAAGCCGACCTCGTGGTCGGGGTCGAGCACCTCGTCGGCGGTGAGGTCGTTGGTCACCATGAACACGGCCAGGTCGCCGACCACCTTCGAGGTCGGCGTCACCTTCACGATGTCGCCGAGCATCTGGTTCACCTCGGTGTAGGCCCGCGACACCTCGCGCCACCGGTCCGCGATGCCCAGGCCTCGCGCCTGCTGGCGGAGGTTCGTGTACTGCCCGCCCGGCATCTCGTGCAGGTAGACCTCCGACGCGCCGGCGCGGATGTCGCTCTCGAAGCCCGCGTAGTAGCCGCGTACCACCTCCCAGTAGGCCGCCGCGTGCTCCAGTGGCTCACGCGCCAGCCCTGTATCGCGCTCGGTATGGCGCAGCGCCTCGACGAGCGAGCCCAGGTTGGGCTGGGAGGTCAGGCCGCTGAGCGGGTCCATCGCGGCGTCGACGGCGTCGACGCCGGCGTCGGCGGCGGCCAGCACGCTGGCCGCCGAGACACCGCTCGTGTCGTGGGTGTGGAAGTGGACCGGGATCCCCACCTCCTCTCTGAGCGCGCGCACCAGGCGCCGGGCGGCTTCGGGCTTGCACAGGCCGGCCATGTCCTTGATCCCGAGGATGTGGGCGCCCGCGTCCTCGAGCTGGCGAGCAAGGTTGACGTAGTAGCGCAGGTCGTACTTCGTCCTCGCAGGGTCGAGGATGTCGCCGGTGTAGCAGATGGCCGCCTCGCAGAGGGCCCCGGCCTCGAGCACGGCATCCATGCCCACGCGCAGGTTCTCGACCCAGTTGAGCGCGTCGAAGACGCGGAACAGGTCCACGCCGGCGTCTGCGGCCTGGGCGACGAAGAAACGCACGACGTTGTCGGGATAGTTCTTGTAGCCCACCGCGTTTGAGGCACGCAGCAGCATCTGGAGGAGGATGTTGGGAACCCGCTCGCGCAGAGCGGCGAGCCGGTCCCAGGGGTCCTCCCTCAGGAATCGCATCGCCACGTCGAAGGTGGCTCCGCCCCAGCACTCGAGCGACAGGAGGCCGGTCAGCTGCCTCGCGTACATCGGCGCGATCGGCAGCAGGTCGTGCGTGCGCATGCGCGTCGCCATCAGCGACTGGTGGGCGTCGCGGAAGCTGGTGTCGGTCAACAGCAGGCGCTCCTGCGCTCGCATCCAGCGCGCGAAGCCCTCGGGACCGAGCTCGTGCAGCAGATCGCGCGTACCCCGTCCGAGGTCAGAGCGGTAGGACGTGTCGGGCAGCGGCGCCGCACGAAGCCAGCCCGGGTCGGGCTGGCCCGCCACCTCCGGATTGCCGTTGACCAGCACCTCCCCTATGAAGCACAGCAGACGGGTCCCCCGGTCGCGCGGCTGTGCGAAGTCGAAGAGCTCGGGGGTCTCGTCGATGAAGCGTGTGGTGACGTCGCCGGCCCGGAAGCGGGGATGGGCGATCAGCCCCTCGAGGAAGAAGAGGTTGGTCTTGACCCCGCGGATGCGGAACTCGCGCAGCGCGCGGTCCATCCGGGCCACCGCCTCCTCGGGAGTCGGGGCCCACGCCGTGATCTTCTCCAGCAGCGAGTCGTAGAACGGTGTCACCTCCGCGCCGGCGTAGGCCGTGCCGCCATCGAGGCGGATGCCGAAGCCGGTCGCCTCGCGGTAGGTGGTGATGCGTCCATGGTCGGGGGCGAAGTTGTTCTCGGGGTCCTCCGTGGTTGCGCGGCACTGCAGCGCATGGCCGTCCAACCGTATATCCGCCTGCGCCGGCACGCCGCTGCGCGGCGTGCCTATCGAGGCGCCTTCGGCGATGCGGATCTGCGCCTTGACCAGGTCCACGCCGGTGACCATCTCGGTCACGGTGTGCTCCACCTGGATGCGCGGGTTCACCTCGATGAAGAAGAACTCTCCGCTGTCGACGTCCTGCAGGAACTCCACGGTGCCCGCGTTGCGGTAGCCGGCCTCGCGCATGACGCGTACGGCGGCCTCGCAGAGCTCGCTCCGCGTGGCGGGGTCCAGTGCCGGCGCCGGCGCCCGCTCCACCACCTTCTGGTGGCGCCGCTGCACGGTGCAGTCGCGCTCATAGAGATGCACCACCTGACCCGTGTCGTCGGCGAGGGTCTGGACCTCCAGGTGGCGCGCGCGCTTGACCAGGCGCTCGAGGAAGACATCCTCGCGCCCGAAGGCGGCGCCCGCCTCCCGTCGCGCCGCGGCGGTGTGCTCGACGAGGTTGGCCGGATCCTCGACGACGCGCATGCCGCGACCGCCGCCGCCCCAACTGGCCTTGACCATCAGTGGGTAGCCGATCGTCTCGCCGAGTCGCTCCACCTCGGCCGTGTCGTCCGGCAGGACCTGCGTGGCGGGCATCACGGGCACCCCGGCTCGCTGCGCCAGCTCGCGCGCCGCCACCTTGTCGCCGAGGCTCTTCATCACTGCGGCGGGGGGGCCGATCCACGTCAACCCCTCGTGCGCGCAGGCCTCCGCCAGGTCAGGGTTCTCCGCCAGGAAGCCGTAGCCCGGGTGGATGGCATCAGCGCCCGCCTCTTGCGCCACCCGTACGATCTCGTCGATGCCCAGGTAGGCCTTCACAGGGTCCTGCCCGCCTCCGACGAGGTGGGCCTCGTCGGCCTTGAAGCGGTGGAGGGCGAACCGGTCCTGGCGAGAGTAGATCGCCACGGTGCCCAGGCCGAGCTCGGTGGCCGCGCGGAAGACGCGGATCGCGATCTCGCTCCGGTTCGCGACGAGCAGCTTGCGAATGCTCCCCAAGGCCGCGCCAGGATATCCGCGATCAGCGCACCGTGCCGCCACGGGTACCCGTCGGCGCGGAAGGGGCCACCTCGGCCAGGGTCGGCGCCACGCGGTCGCGTGCCGAGACCTTCAGCTCCAGCTCGGCCGGCCACGCGATGCCCACGGCGGGGTCATCGAAGCGAAAGCCCGTCTCCAGCTCGGGGTCGTAGTACGTCGAGACCTTGTAGACGACGTCGGCCATCTCGCTCAGGACGCAGAACCCGTGGGCGAAGCCGACGGGGGCGTAGAGCTGGCGCATGGTCTCGTCGTCCAGCGTGAAGCCCTCCCACCGGCCGTGGGTGGGCGAGTCGGGGCGGATATCGACCAGGACGTCGAGGATGGCGCCGCGGGCGCAGCGCACGAGCTTGCCCTGGCCCTCGCCCAGGGAGAAGTGCATGCCGCGCACGACGCCGCGGGCGGAGCGGGAGTGGTTGTCCTGGACGAAGCCGCCGGGCACGCCGTGGGCGGCCCAGGCATCTTCCCGGTAGGTCTCGCAGAAGAAGCCCCGAGCGTCGCCGTGGACGGTGGGTTGGAGGAGGACGGGGCCGTCGAGGCGTGTCTCCAGGCGCTGCATCGCGCCCGAACTGTATGCATGCGCCCACTCCTTGGGCCGGATGCGTCACCATCCCGGCTCCTCCATGCGCCTGCCGATCCTCAGTCCACGCCGCTTCGAGCAGCTCGCCTGGGTGGCGCTGGCTTTCCTGACGCTGATCATCCTGACGGGCGTCGCCGTTCGGGTCACGGGCTCTGGGCTGGGCTGCCCCGACTGGCCGCGGTGCTACGACGACGGCCCGCTCTACGCGGCGACGGGCACCCACAGCTGGATCGAGTTCGGCAACCGGCTGCTGACCTTCGCGGTGGGGCTCGCGGCCATCGCCCCCTTCGCGGCCGCCTTCCGCCGCCGGCCCTTCCGTCGCGACCTGGTCAAGCTCAGCGCGCTGCTGCCCCTGGGCGTGGTCGCGCAGGGCCTGCTGGGCGGCCTCACCGTGATCCTCCACCTCGCGCCGGTGACCGTCATGGCCCACCACCTGCTCTCGATCGCCATCCTCGTGGCCGCGTTCGCGCTGGTCTGGCGCGCGCGCCACGAACCGGGCGCGCGACCACGGCACGAGCGCGGCGACGCCCGCTGGGTCTGGTCCATGCGCGCGCTGGCGCCCCTCGGCGCGATCACGATCTTCGCCGGCACCCTGGCCACCGCCACGGGGCCGCACGCCGGCGGCTCGGGCACCGGAGACGAGGTGCAGCGCCTCACCTTCTTCGGGGCGCAGTCCCTCGACTGGGCCATACACCAGCACGGGCGCGTCGCGACCGTGCTGGGCCTGCTGGCCGCGGGCCTGTGGTTCTACCTGCGCAGGCGCCCCGAGGCGGGCGACCGCGACCAGCGCAGGGCGCTCACGGTCCTCTGCGCGCTCCTGCTCGCCCAGGGCGTCGTCGGCGTCACGCAGTACCTGCTGGAGCTGCCCGCGGAGCTGGTGTGGGTGCACGTTGCGCTGGCCTCCCTGAGCTGGCTCGCCGTCCTCTGGGCGGTGGCTGCCGCGGGGCGCCTGGAGCCCGCGCAGACCTCCTCGCGGGCCGCTCGTCGAGTACCCGCGTAGGCGGATCGTCCGCAACCGGGGTCTACGGAACGCCCGCGACGGGAAAGCCACAGGCCATGGCGCGCGACGAGCCGACCGTTCCGTTGCTCGAGGCGGCTCCCGATCTGGGGGGCTCGCTGGACGCCAACGGCCAGGGCACGGCCCGTCTGGTCCGGGTGCGCGTGCTGCGCGTGGGGGTGGGCCCCTGGAACCCGCAGAGCCTCAGCCTGGAGTCCGCCCCCCTGGGCCTGCTGGTGGTCGACGGGGCACTCGTGCGAACCACCGAGCTGGGCGGGCGGCGTGCGGTCGAGCTGGTCAGCGACGGTGACCTCCTGTGGCCCTGGGACGACGACTCGCTGGACCAGCGATCGACGGGCCGGGGCGCCGCTTCCGCGGCGGCCGTCAACGGCGACCTCGAGGCGCCGGGCCCAGCGGCCGCGAGCTGGTCGGTCCTCGCGCCCATGCGCGTCGCCCTGCTGGACGCCCGCGTGGGCGCCCTGGCCGGCCGCATGCCAGCCTTCGCCGGCGAGCTGGTGGCCCGCGGGGCACGACGCGCACGCGCCCTGTCCGCGCAGCTCGCGCTCTCCCAGGTGCCCCGGGTCGACGCTCGCCTGCACGGGTTCCTGTGGCACCTGGCCGAGCGCCACGGGCGGGTGCGCACCGACGGCGTGCTGCTGCCGCTGCCCCTCACGCACGAGCTCCTGGCGGGCCTCGTCGGCGCCCGGCGGCCCTCGGTGACCACCGCACTGGGCCAGCTCAGCCGGCGTGGGGCCGTCTCCCGAGTGCCGGAGGGATGGCTGCTGGGCGGTTCGCCCTAGCCTCCGAAGCGCAACAATCGCCCTCGGAGGCGTGTTCCCTGTCCGGTCCGCCCGATACAGCGCAGGAGGAAGAAACCTTGAAGCGAGTACCCATACCGGCCCTCGTGGTCGCCCTGACCGTGCTGCTGGCGCTGCCGCTGACCGCCTCGGCACAGTCCGACTACGACGAGAGCGAGGCGAAGTACGACCAGGAGATCGGCTTCGGTGACCAGAGCATCCGCGTCTTCGACGAGGAGCCGTTCCAGCGGCTGCAGGTCCGCCGCACCCGGCTGATCATCCCGTGGAACGTCATGGACAACCAAGAGGAGCTGCTCAAGGCCACGCAGTACGTCCAACGCTCCATCGCCGACGGCGACCTCGTCCTGCTGCACCTCGGCGACGCGACCCCCGGCAACGCCACCGACGAGAACCAGCTTCCCTCGCGCGCGAAGTACGAGGACGCGCTGAACGAGCTCGTGCCCTACTTCCACGGCTTGGGCGTGCGCGAGTTCGGCGTCTGGAACGAGGCCAACCACCGTTCGCAGCCCACCGACAAGCGGCCCGATCGCGCGGCCGAGTACTTCATGGAGGCCTACCGCGCCATCCATCTGGAATCGGGAATCGGCTGCGAGTTCCCCAAGTGCCGCATCGTCGCGCTGGACGCCCTCGACGAGGGCGACGCCGAAGAGTACATCGAGGAGTTCTACGACCGGCTCAGCAACGCCTACGACAACCGGGCCGAGACCGTCGGCATCCACAACTACTCGGCGGTGAACCGCTTCGACAACCGGCAGATCGGCGAGATGATCCGCGCCTACCGTCGGGAGAACAGCGGGATCGACATCTGGGCCACCGAGGTCGGTGGCCTGGTCGCCTTCGGAAGCCCCGAAGGCTCCTTCCCCTGCGATCCCAATAGCCCGGCCAGCGTCGCCCGCGCTGAGGAGCGCCAGGTCAAGGCGATCGCGTTCATGTTCAAGCAGATGCGCGTCTACGACCGCTACCTGGACCGGCTCTACTTCTACAACTGGTTCGGCTCGGACTGCAAGCAGGGCACGCGCGGCGGCGAGCCGTTCAACGCCTTTGACTCCGGCATCGTGGAGGCTGACGGCTCACCCCGCGCCGGCTACTTCGAGTTCCTGCGCAAGGCGCGGGACTACCGCCGCTAGATCGAAGTTCGCGAGGGACAGATCCGCGCAAGACGGCCGCGCCCGGGTTGACCGGGCGCGGCCGTCGTCGTTGGGGGCCGAGGCGCAACTTCCCTGGGGTCAGGCTGGTTACCCTCCAGGCAACCCCGACCAGGAGGCCCACCCTTGTCCCGAGCCCCGATTCTGGCGCTCGCCGGTGTCCTGGCCGCGCTCGCCGCGCTGCCCGCCACCGCCGCCGCCCAAGACGATGATCGCGTCAACGTCCGTGTTGGCATGGGCGATCAGAACATCCAGATGTTCGACGACCCGAGCTTCGAGGCCCTGGAGATGCGCCAGGTGCGCTTCTTCATGCGCTGGGACATCATGGATGAGAGGGAGGAGCGCCTGCGGGCCCGGGCGTACATCGAGAAGGCCATCGATGGCGGCTACCGCCCGT
The DNA here is from genome assembly GCA_037721455.1 of Solirubrobacteraceae bacterium. Taxonomy (GTDB): domain Bacteria; phylum Actinomycetota; class Thermoleophilia; order Solirubrobacterales; family Solirubrobacteraceae; genus Siliceabacter. Next base: position 13,651 of record JBBJOB010000016.1, read on the forward strand.
TGATCCATCTGTCGACCAACGACTTCAGGTCCAAGCAGGCCGAGCTTCCCTCGATCGCGGAGTTCAACAAGAACGTCAACCGCATCGTCCCGTACTTCCGCAAGCTGGGTGTGCGCGACTTCGGCACTTGGAACGAGGCCAACCACGCGACCCAGCCGACGTTCGACAGCCCCAACCACGCGGCGCTGTACTTCAAGGACATGTGGCAGGCCGTGCGCAAGACCTGCACGATGCGCTCCTGCCGCGTCGTCGCGCTCGACGTGCTCGACCAGGGTGGCGTGGAGCGCTACATCGCGCGCTTCTACAACCGCCTGGACCGCCTCGGCGGGAACTGGACCAACCGCGCGCGCTTCGTCGGCGTGCACAACTACTCCGACGTCAACCGGTTCCGCAACCGCGGGCTGGGCGGCATCATCGACGAGGTCGAGCGTCATCAGCGCGACCCCGTGTTCTGGCTGACCGAGACGGGCGGCCAGGTCGGCTCCACCGGCCCCGACGGGGACTTCTGGTGCGATCCCGATGAGACCGACTCCGGCGATCCAAACTCGCGCCGGTCGCGTGAGGCGTTCCAGGCCAAGGCACTGAAGTGGCTGTTCCGCCAGGCCGAGACCTACGACCGTGACATCGACCGCGTCTACCTCTACAACCTGTACGGCACCGACTGCGCGACCGGTCCCGACGGCCAGGGTGGCATCAGGACCATCTTCGACGCCGGCCTGCTGCGCTCGCTGCAGAACCCCAGCACCCGACCCGGCTTCGACGTGGTCAAGAGGGCCATGGACGAGGAGTTCAAGCGGTAGGACCCCTCATCCACCGTCGCGTTCCCGGAGAGGTCCGTCCTCTCCGGTGACCGACGCGTCGGCGATGGCAGGCGCGCCCTGGTCGAGCTCGAGCTCGGCCAGGGCGTCGTCGTTGCGGGGGAGCCCCAGTCCGCCGGGTTGATCCATCTCCTGGCGCAGCCGCAGCGCCCGGCCGGCGCCGATCGTCTGGACTTCGCCCTGCACCCGCACCTCCTCGCCGTCGCGCAGCTTGGCGATCTCCGTGGGCAGCAGCGCAACGAGCACGGCGGCCTCATCGCCGGCCAGCGCGACGCCGATTTCCGGGATGGGGTAGGCGCGGCCCTCGAGGGTCACGATCTCGTCGATGGCACCCGGCTCGGCGGCGACGATCTCGGCCACCGAGCGCTGGCCCTGCGGCTCGTCGTCGCCCCCGCAGCCGGCCAGCAGGGCGGCGGTGAGCAGCAGCGGGGATAGGCGTGGGGCTCGGGTCATATGCCGGGGCGGTACCCCGTGGACGCCGGGGTATGCGGCGGGCGGTCGGCCTACAGGCCCGGCGGGTGGCGGACCTCGTAGCCCGCCGAGGGACGCCGGGTCTCCGACTGCCAGCGCGAGCCGGTGCGCTTGGCGCCCGACGTGTCGAAGCGCACGCCCGCCACCTCCATGAACATGTGTCCCCCGTTGGCGTAGATCGTGACCCACTTGCCCCTGTCGGGCTCGCCCCACTTCATGTAGGCGCCGGAGGCGCGCTGCTGTCGACCAGGCCGGCTGCGAACAGGGCGTAGGAGACCGAGCCCGAGCAGTCGTAGCCGGTGTCCATCCACTTGCCGTGCCCGCCGCCCCACTTGTACGGGGTGCGAGCGATCATGTTGCCCGCCTCGATTATGGCCTTGACCTCGGGCGGGGCGTCCAACGGTGGGATGGCTATGCCGCCCTCGAGCACCTCGGCGCGGCGCAGGGAGGAGCCGCCGCCCTCGGGCTTGTCCAGGGGATCGCCCGGATCGGCCTCGGCCCGGCCCTCGGACGCGGCGATCGCCTCCTCGAGCGCGTCGGGCACCTGGTCACGCGCGTCGGTGGCCGGAGCGCCGCGCCCCCCAAAGGCGCTCCAGCCCAAGCCCGCGGGCTACCTGCGTAGGTAGCCCGC